>CAXBLS010000004.1:0-59037 GCA_963976585.1 uncultured Kordiimonadaceae bacterium | reverse complement strand
ATAATAGAAAAGGGGCGTTTTTTGCCCCTCTCAATATTCTAAATTGTACGGTTGTCTTCTTGCCATTGTTTAAGGTCAGGGAGTCTGTAAAAAACTCGCGTACCTTCACGAATATAGTAAGGGCCTGTGCTGTTCTCCCTATACCTTTCCAATGTTCGAACGGATAACCTTAACCATTTAGAAGCTTCAAGGGTTGTATATAAATATTCCATCTTAATGTCCTCAATATTATTGGGCCTCATCCAAGGCGAACCTTTTTTACTCTGTATCTTGTGAAGTGTTGCTTCGTTGGGCTTTCTCGATATAGGCCGCAATATCGTCAGGGTGAAATCTGACATTAGAACCGATTTTCCGAAAATTCGGCCCAGTTCCAAGCCAACGCCAACGGCGCAGTGTAGCAGGTTTAATATTAAGGATTTGCGCTGTTTCAGTTTCATTCAAAAGAATTGGCAATGTGTTTGTATTTATCGTCATAGTGTGATCTCCATCAGTTGATTGCGATGGAGGTAGATTCGCATAATTGACTGTGTATGTAGTCCAGTTAAAGGGTGGTATTTTTCCAATTAAGGACAGGATTAATTATTGGAATACTGGAATATTGCTTAAGAAACAATGAGTTAATTTTTGGATTTATTCTTTGGAATTGTTTTTCCATTCATCAAAAATTGGTTTGAGTTTATCATGCATGCGGCTTTTGGCTGGTTCTTCATTATATTCATCATTGCACCATTGTAACATGTCATCATTTAAAGTCTTTTGATATTGGGGGCAAATGGGGTTTCGAATAATATATTTTGCAATTTCCTCAAATATTTCATCCCACTTGTATTTAGAATCGCGACCGGCATTACTTTTAGGTTTAGTGTTCGTCTTTGGCTTTTCAATTGTGTCTTCAGGAAATACTTTCATTAATTCTTTCGTGTTTATCCGAATCTTACCATATCCTAAAGTGTCATCTTCTCCCCAAGTGTCTAAGTCCCACATAACATTTCCAAGCAAAACATGATCAGAGAAAAACATCGCACTGTCGTCCCAATTAATTTGTTTCAATGTCCAACACACTTTGGATATATTCTCGAATCCTGGCCATTGACTATCAGGGGTGTCATAAAATTTACTAATATATAGATCAGTATCTTCATGCAGATTGTTAGGTTTATCGCTGGGAAAGTCAGGATCATAATTATTAAACTTTCCTATCCCGTTTGGAGCAGCTCTACGCCCTTGAGCAATTAATTCCCCTTCCTTAAATTTAAAGTAAAGTTTACTTTTCGCCAATTCTATTTTTCGTATATTTTCATGAGTTTCAGGCCAGTAATCATTATCGTCGGTACGATTTGGAATTTTATGAGTCAATTCGTAGTCTCTTGGCATGGGTGGAATTTTGAAAGCCACCCAAAATATTGCTTGTTTAAGAGATGCGTATTCCGAAATCTTTACTGGCAATTTTTTATTTAGGTGCAAAGACGCCTCCTGTAGCGCTTCCTGATGGCTTGGCATGACAGGCAAGTCAGGATACTTGCCTTTCGCCCCGTCGGGCTAGTCATGCCTATATTTAATTTTTCAGATTAATAACATTCTCTTTTTTATTTTCCTCATTCATGGCCGCATTTAAAACGCTTCCGATGGTTTCGGCTTCTTTTCGTAACGGGTCATCAGCAAGATGAGCGTATCGTTCCGTTGTCTGCGCTTGCTTATGTCCAAGTAACGCCCCAATCATCGCAAGGCTGCTTCCCGCACTAATAGCGTGGGAAGCAAATGTATGGCGCAAATCATGAATACGAACATCATCAAGTCCAGCTTTCTTTCTAATCCTTGCCCACGGTTTTTGAATGTTCACAAGATGGTCGCCGATTTTATGGCCTGTGATAACGTAAGGATTGCCTTCTTTGGTTTCAATATTAGAAAGTATTTCAATGGCTGGGGCTGTTAAATAAATTGTTTTCTTACCTGTTTTACTGTCCGGCAGATTGATACAGTTATTTTCAAAATTGATATAATCCCACTTTAACGACAATATTTCATTGCGTCTGCATCCTGTTAAGATCAGCAATCGAATAGCATTAATGACGCTTGGCATTTCGATATTTTCCATTTCAGACTGTTTTAAAACTTCTGACAATTTGCCAAGTTCTTTATGGCTTAAATATCTTTCTCTTCCGCTTTCTTTATATAAAATGCCTTTTAATGTTCCGCAGGGATTAGTTCCTTGTGGTCTATAGTCCCATTCTTCTGCTAAATTAAACATCTTAGCCAGTAAAGCGAATACACGGTTTGCAGCATATGGCTTATCTCTCATAGATTCGTGAAGTCTGCGTACATCCTGTTTTGTGATAGCGGTTATTTTTTTAGTACCGAATTTTGGAGAAATATGATTGTCTAGGTTGCGTCTGTCTTCTGTGATACTTGATGCACGTTTCTTTCCGAGTTCTACATTCGCATGTTTTGAAAAATACTCTTCTGTAAATTCTTTGAATGTTTCTATCTTTCTTTTTTGTTGCCTATCAAGGCTTGGGTCGCCGCCAGCTCTGACTTCGGCCAGCCAGTTATTTGCAATTTCTCTGGCCTTTTCCACTGTAAGAATACCGTATTCACCAATCTTCGGTCTTCGTTCGCTTCCGTCTTGGGTGCGATAGTATAAATAAAAGGTTTTTGTCCCGGTAGGGGTGATACGACACTGGAACCCCTTTAATTCAGTGTCATTTAAAGTCGTGCGATTACCTTGTTGAGGTAGATCAGCATTCTTTACGGCGGTCTTTGTTAGCTTAATCTTGGGCATGTATTTCCTGGGTCGCAGTTCTGGGTCGCAGCTGGGTCGCAACACGTATCAACTAAAAGTAATTGTCATCTACACAATTAAACAATAAAAAACATGATAATGCAAGGGGTGTAGCATTTAGATCAACACTTATCTACAAAGGTAAATAATACTAAAAGTAGTGAATACAAGATTGTGATTCTGGAAGTCGCGGGTTCAATCCCCGTCACTCGCCCCATTTTCCTTATATACTTTGACGTCGCTTTCTCTAAATTGCTGATGAAGTGGATACCTTGTTACGGTGCACCCTAAACGATGTTAAATTTAATATATTAACTCATAGGCGTTACTGCTGACAAAAAATGGGTGACGTCCTTACCATTTTCAGCGAGGGGCAGGCTCATGAGTATTATTGGTAGTGTACCACCATCATAAAAGGGAGTGGTTCCAACGCTGATGACATAGTGATGCTTATAAATATAACGAAGATATTCGCGGTATTTACTTTGGTTTTTCAAGGAAAGATAATCGACTTTATTTTTAAGTGAATCAGGACTTTCGGCACCCATGGTTTGGGGCAACTTTTTGCTATTGGCAAGATCGCATTTCGCAGGTTTAATCATGGGCCCAATATGGCTTATGCGCATGAACTGGTGCCATTCGCTCAATTGTTCTAATAAGGAGGTGTTCCACCGAGGCAGGTGATCACTGGAACGTGCAGCTTCCCAGATCGTGTAAAATTTCAATAAATCACCAATATTTTCTTCAATTTTTTGGTCTACATGAAAAAAATAGCTTAACAAATTTCTTCCGTTTTCCCGAAATTTGATCGAATGGACGGCATCCCCAAAGTTAACACTCGTTGATACGTGCTCTGACATCTACTACCCCAATTTCCCGCAATAAGCTATTACTCTAGCATGGTTCACTAAGAAATACAATTAGTCACATGGCGGGGAATGTGATAACATAATGTTATCGTTGGTTTTTTTTGATTTCACGTTTCTTGATGTGTTTGCTTTCAATTGGCAAAATATGATGATAATAATGGGACATGATGATTAATAATAACAACTGCATTCTTACCGTTGCGCAAATGGCCCGCGCTGACCAACTTACGATAGCAGATCTGCACAAGCAGGGCCGGGGTGGTGCTGATCTGATGGAAGAAGCAGGGCGCTCGGTCTCTCGGGAAATTATCAAAAACTGCTCTGGCTCAAAAGCGCTTATTTTATGTGGACCGGGCAACAATGGTGGCGATGGTTTTGTAATCGCCCGTCATTTGAAAGACGCCGCCTGGAAGGTTCAGGTGGCGTTGCTTGGAGCCATTGAAAGCCTTCAGGGTGACGCTTATCACATGGCAAAGCTTTGGAACGGGGACATAGAAGCGCTGACAGCTGATATTGTCGCGAATCAGGATGTTATTGTCGATGCCCTTTTTGGTACTGGACTTTCGAAGGATATATCTGGAAAAGTAAAGGAAGTCCTGGAAAAATCGAATAACACAAAAGCAGCAAAGATTGCCGTAGACATCCCGAGTGGAATCAAGGGGGATACGGGGGAGGTTCTTGGGACAGCTTTTAAGGCTGATAACACGGTAACATTTTGCCGAATGAAGCCCGCACACCTACTTTATCCGGGTAGAAATCATTGCGGCAAGATCACAGTTGCTGACATCGGTATATCAGACAGAACGGTCAATGCGGTTGAGCCAGATATATTTATAAATTCACCAGCGCTTTGGCAACGTCAGCTGCCAACCAGCCAGCCAGATACTCATAAATATGATAAAGGTCATGCTGTGGTGGTGAGTGGTAATCAGACCCATACTGGTGCGTGCCGGCTTGCGGCAACAGCGGCACTGCGAATTGGTGCAGGGTTGGTCAGCGTTAGCAGTCCTGAGGACGCACTTGCTATACACGCGTCCCATCTTACTTCAGTGATGATAAGAAGTCGCGAACAGTTAAGTGAAGATTTAAGGGACAAGCGCCTAAATGCCTGGTGTATAGGTCCGGCAGCTGGACTTACCGTTGAGACGAAGCAAAATGTTCTTTCGATTATTAATGCGGGAAAGAAAGCCGTTTTCGATGCTGATGCGCTAAGTGTTTTTGAAGACAACCCGCGGCAACTGTATGATGCTATTCAGTCACGTGTGGATGAGCAATATGTGCTGACCCCGCACGCTGGAGAATTTGGCCGTTTGTTTCCCTATTTAAAAAAGCTCGATAAAATCACCGCTGCCCGGAATGCGGCCAAACTATCCGGGGCTGTTGTTATATATAAAGGGGCGGACACCGTGATTACGGCTCCTGATGGCAGGACTAACATTTCAAGCAACGCACCGCCATCGCTGGCAACAGCGGGTTCTGGTGATGTCCTTGCTGGACTGGTTACGGGATTTATGGCACAAAATATGCTTGCTTTTGACGCGGCATGTGCTGCCGTCTGGATACACGGAGAATGCGCCAATGAATTCGGTGCAGGGCTTATTTCGGAGGATTTGCAGCGTTTAATACCAAGGGTTTTAAAGCGCTTACTGTTGGCTGTTAATTAAGAAGATAAAAAGCAGCGAATTTTTTTTACAAAAATATGAATTTTTCTGTGGCAATTAATTTTTATTTGGCTATAAATGCGTCTCAACACGCAATTGTGACGTTTTTGGTGGTGTATATGCGGGTGTGGCGAAATTGGTAGACGCGCTAGATTTAGGTTCTAGTTTCGAGAGAAGTGAAGGTTCAAGTCCTTTCACCCGCACCAAAAAATCACAACAAAGAATTAGGTAACATGGACTTTGTGAGTGATTGCAAGGTCCCTTTATTATTAGAACGGTTGATCCATGAAGATTACGGACAAAGAAAACAAAGGTCTAAAACGCGTTTATGAAGTTGCTATTACGGCTGCCGAAATCGATGCAAAAGTAGACGCTGAAATTCTGGAAGCTCAGAAAACAGTAAAAATGCCAGGTTTTAGACCAGGCAAAGCACCTGTTTCACTGCTAAAGAAACTTCATGGTAAAAATCTGCTTGGTAAAATTCTCGAAGAAACAGTAAACGAGACGTCAGCCAAGGTACTTGAAGAAAAAGGCGACCGTCCGGCAACTCAACCTAAAATCGAGGTTGTTTCTTTTGATGAAGGTGAAGATCTTGTCTATTCTATGGAGCTTGAAGTTGTTCCTGAATTTGATCTCCCTGATCTTGCCAAAATTAAACTGGAGCGTCTGGCCGTTAAAGTCGATAAGAAGCAAATCGACGAAGCCGTCAAGAATATCGCTGCTGGTCAAAAAGATTATAAAAAAGCTGCCAAAACATATAAGGCTACAGACGGCGATGCGGTCCTTATTGATTATGTTGGCTCTGTGGATGGTGTTGAATTTGAAGGTGGTACTGCAGAAGGCGCGCAGCTCGTTCTCGGATCAAACACTTTTATCCCTGGCTTTGAAGAGCAGCTCGTAGGCACCAAAGCAGGTGATAAAAAAGATGTTGTCGTAAGCTTCCCTGAAGATTATCAGGCTGAGCATCTGGCTGGTAAAGAAGCGGTCTTCAAAGTAGTCGTGCAGGAAGTTCAAAAACCTGAAGCTTGTAAAGTGGATGATGAACTCGCAAAACGTCTTGGTCTTGCTGATTTGGAGGGGCTCAATGAGGCCGTTAAAGGCCAGATCGAAAATGAGCATGGCGAACTAAGCCGTACTCATATTAAACGTGCACTTCTTGATACCCTTGCCGACGCCGTTGATTTTGAAGTTCCAAGCAACATGCTTGAAATGGAAAATGCTCAAATTATGCAACAAATTAAAATGGATGCGCACCGTCAGCTGGTGGCAGAAAATCCAGAAGCTAAACCAGAAGATGTTGAAGAACCAACCGATGATGTTAAAGAAGAGTATGAAGCTATAGCCCTTCGCCGTGTCCGTCTTGGTCTTCTGCTTTCTGAAATCGGAAGCAAAAACGATATCCAGGTTGGCCAGGATGAGGTAACGCGTGCTATTTCCGCTGAAGCTCGTAAATACCCGGGGCAGGAACAGCAGGTATTTGAATATTTCCAAAAAGATCCAAATGCCATGGCACAAATGAAAGCACCGCTTTATGAAGAAAAGGTTGTTGATTTCATTCTTGAACTTGCCAAAGTCACTGAGAAGAAAGTTACTTCAGAGGAAATGATTGCCATCATCGAAGCTGAAGACGACGATGCACCAGAGAAAAAGGCGCCAAAAAAGAAAAAAGCCGCTCCGAAAAAGAAGGCCGCAGACAAGAAACCAGCAGCCAAAAAAACAGCTGCGAAGAAACCTGCAGCCAAAAAGCCAGCTGCGAAAAAAGCCGCTCCTAAAAAAACAGCAACAAAAAAGGCTGACAAAAAGAAATAAAATTAATAATTTAAAGAGAGTTTCGCTATAGTGTGCTCGAAAGAATAATTGATTTAATAAAGGAAAGCTTAAATGAACGATATTATCGATACTACTATGAATAACCTGGTTCCCATGGTTGAACAAACGAGTAGAGGTGAACGTTCATTTGATATTTTCTCGAGGCTCCTTAAAGAGCGTATTATATTTCTAACCGGTCAGGTTAATGACGGTGTTTCGGCGCTGATTACGGCACAGCTTCTTTTTCTTGAAGCGGAAAATCCTAAAAAGGATATTGCGTTTTATATCAATTCTCCAGGTGGTATTGTCACATCCGGACTTGGTATTTATGATACGATGCAATATATCCGTCCAAAAGTCACAACCATTTGCATTGGTCAAGCCTGTTCAATGGGGTCACTTCTGCTTGCCGCAGGTGAACCGGGTCAACGTTTTTCATTGCCCAATAGTCGCATAATGATCCACCAACCATCTGGTGGTGCTCAAGGGCAGGCAACTGATATCGAAATTCAGGCAAAAGAAATTCTTGCGCTGCGTAAACGTCTTAATGATATTTATGTACAACATACCGGCCAGAAACTTTCTGAGATTGAAAAAGCAATGGACCGTGATAACTTTATGTCCCCCGCAGAGGCGAAAAAATTTGGTCTTATCGACGAGATTTATGAAAAACGTCCTGAAGGCAGCGACGAAGAGAAGTAATTATTCAAAAAAAATTCGAAAAAATCATACATTTTTTCATGTTGTTAATTAATTGTTTCCACATTTTGCGCTATATATATTTTTTAATATTGATATTTCCTCATAATATTTTAAGTTGGAATGTCTGTATGCGTTTAAAGAATAAACTTTAGGAAAAATGACCTTATGTCTAAATCTAAATCTGGTGATACGAAAAGCACTCTATTTTGCTCCTTCTGTGGCAAGAGCCAACATGAGGTAAAAAAGCTTATTGCGGGGCCGACTGTTTTTATTTGTGATGAATGTGTTGAGCTTTGTATGGATATCATTCGCGAAGAAAGTCAGACATCAATTGCCAAATCCGATGATGGTGTGCCGGCACCGGCCGAAATCCTAAAGGTTCTTGAAGACTATGTGATCGGTCAGGAACTAGCCAAGAAGGTTTTGTCCGTGGCGGTTCACAACCACTATAAGCGTCTTCATCACGCGCAGAATAATGACGAGATTGAGTTGTCAAAATCAAATATACTTCTTGTTGGTCCAACAGGGTGCGGTAAAACGCTTCTTGCCCAGACCCTTGCGCGTATTCTTGATGTACCCTTCACCATGGCTGACGCGACAGCTCTCACCGAAGCTGGTTATGTGGGTGAAGATGTTGAAAACATCATTCTCAAGCTTCTCCAGGCATCCGATTATAATGTAGAACGTGCGCAGCGCGGTATCGTATATATAGATGAAGTTGATAAAATCAGTCGTAAGTCTGATAATCCTTCCATCACCCGTGATGTTTCTGGTGAAGGTGTGCAGCAAGCACTTCTTAAGATTATGGAAGGTACGGTTGCCAGCGTTCCACCGCAAGGTGGCCGCAAACACCCACAGCAGGAATTCCTGCAAGTGGACACAACTAATATTCTCTTCATTTGTGGTGGCGCTTTCGCCGGTCTTGATAAACTCATTGCGAGCCGCAATGAAGATAAATCAATCGGTTTTGGTGCCAACGTCAAAAGTGAAGAAGATCATTCAATAGGTGAACTTCTTGTTCAAGCCGAGCCGGAAGATCTAGTGAAATTTGGCCTGATCCCTGAATTTATTGGTCGCCTTCCAGTGCTAGCAACGCTTACCGACCTAGATGAAGAGTCGCTTGTACAAATTCTTTCCTTACCTAAAAATGCTCTGGTAAAACAGTATCAGCGTCTCTTCTCAATGGAAGATGTGGAGCTTCGCTTTACCGAAGATGCACTTCTGGGGATTGCTAAACGGGCGATCAAGAGAAAAACTGGCGCACGTGGCCTTCGTTCCATCATGGAAGATATCCTGCTTGATACTATGTTTGAATTGCCGTCACTTGAAGGCGTTCAGGAAGTGGTGATTAACGGTGAAGTCGTTAACGGTAACGCACAACCACTTTATATCTATGCTGATAAAAAGAAAGATGAAGCCGGGGCTGGGGCCTAATCTCTGATTTTTTATCCATTGGTCTTGAATTTGCCGTAGTGGCGCATTAAGTCTGTTAATAGTAATACAAAATTTTAATGTAATGGATGCCATATGAGCAAAATTTATCCAGTCTTACCACTTAGAGACATAGTCGTTTTTCCACACATGATTGTTCCGCTTTTTGTCGGACGCGAAAAATCGGTCAAAGCTCTTGAGCAGGTAATGAATTCAGAGAAGAAAATTCTTTTGGTTGCCCAGAAGGATGCAAACCTTGATGAGCCGGAAGTGGATGATATTTATCGCACCGGAACACTGGCTACTGTCCTTCAACTACTTAAACTTCCTGACGGTACGGTAAAGGTACTTGTTGAAGGAGTCGAACGTATTAAAATCACTGATTTTCTTGACACTGAAGACTATTTCGAAGCGAAGACAGAAGACGTTGTTGCAAAAGAAGATCCCGGTGAGGAGCTAGAAGCGCTGAGTCGTTCCGTTATTGGAAAGTTCAGTCAATATGTGAAGCTCAATAAGAAAATTCCGGCTGAAGTGTTGGAGACCACAAGTGAGATTGAGGACGAAGGAAAACTTTCCGACGTTGTAGCGTCTCACTTAAGCCTCAAAATATCAGATAAGCAGCAGCTTCTGGAAAATGAGAGCATTACCAGCCGACTTGAAAAAATATATTCGGTTATGGAAAGCGAGATTGGCGTTATGCAGGTGGAAAAGAAAATACGCCGCCGCGTAAAAAGTCAAATGGAAAAAACTCAAAAAGAATATTACCTCAACGAACAGCTCAAAGCTATTCAGAAGGAACTTGGTGAGACCGAAGATGGCAAGGACGAAGTTTCGGATATAGAAGCCAGAATTAAAAAAACAAAACTTTCCAAGGAAGCCAAAGAAAAGGTGGAGGGCGAGCTTAAGAAGCTTAAATCCATGAGCCCAATGTCGGCTGAATCAGCCGTGGTCAGAAATTATCTTGATTGGATGCTTTCTATTCCATGGAATAAAAAACGCTCCATCAAAAATGATATTGTTGCCGCTGAGAAAATTCTCAACGAAGATCATTACGGCCTTGATAAAGTTAAAGAGAGAATTCTTGAATATCTTGCGGTGCAAACCCGCACTCAGAAAATCAAAGGACCAATTCTTTGTTTGGTTGGACCACCTGGTGTCGGTAAGACCTCGCTTGGAAAATCGATTGCCAGAGCGACAGGACGCGAATATGTTCGTTTCTCCGTTGGCGGTGTGCGCGATGAAGCAGAAATTCGTGGTCACAGAAGAACTTATATTGGCTCAATGCCTGGTAAAGTTATTCAAAGCATGAAGAAAGCGGGTTCAAGCAATCCAATGTTCCTGCTTGATGAAATTGATAAAATGGGATCAGATTTCCGCGGCGATCCGTCATCTGCACTTCTTGAGGTGCTTGATCCAGAGCAAAATAGCAAATTTAACGATCATTATCTTGAAGTTGACTATGATCTGTCTGACGTGATGTTTATTACAACGGCCAACACGCTTGATATGCCAGGACCACTTCTTGACCGCATGGAAATTATTCGCCTTTCAGGTTACACGGAAGACGAAAAGGTTGAAATCGCCAAGAGGCACCTTATTAAAAAGCAAGTGGAAGACCACGGCCTTAAAGACGGAGAATGGTCAATATCGGATACGGCTCTTCGCGATCTTATTCGTTATTACACTCGTGAAGCCGGTGTGCGTAGTTTAGAGCGTGAAATTGCTAATCTTATTCGTAAGGCAACGAAGCAGATTGTCATGGGTAAAATCAAAAAAGTTAACGTGACTGTTAAGAACCTTGAAAAATATGCCGGTGTTAAGAAGCACCGCTTCGGCGAAGTGGACGATCAGGATATGGTCGGTATAACAACAGGTCTCGCCTGGACTGAGGTAGGCGGCGTTATTCTTTCTATTGAAGCGATCGTATCGCGCGGTAAGGGCAAAGTGACAATTACTGGTAAACTTGGTGATGTGATGCAGGAATCAATTAAAGCAGCGCTCAGTTATGTTCGGTCAAAAGCGCCCGAATTTGGTATCCAGCCCAACGCGTTCGAGGCAAACGACATTCATATTCACGTTCCTGAAGGCGCTACGCCAAAAGATGGTCCGTCAGCTGGGGTGGCGATGATTACGTCTCTTGTTTCTGTCCTAACTGGTATTCCGGTTCGTCATGATGTGGCAATGACTGGGGAGATCAGCTTGCGCGGTAAAGTGATGCCAATTGGAGGCCTCAAGGAAAAATTGCTGGCCGCCCACAGGAGTGGTATCAAGAAAGTTCTTATCCCGATCGACAATGAGAAGGATTTAGTCGAAATTCCCGACAACGTTAAGAAGGGACTCGAGATAGTGCCGATGACAAAAGTTGATCAGGTGCTTGAACATGCTCTTGCGTCACATCTGATTCCCTTGAGTGAAGACGAGATAGAGGAAATCGCGGGTATGAGAAAAGGTGAAAGTGATTCCAATTTCAAAGATCTTTTGCATCATTAGTCGATAAATCGTCTCGATTGGAGACGAGAGATATACCGATAAAGTTGAAAAATCAGACCATCAAAACACTCTTTCGTATAGAAAGAGTGTTTTTTTGTCGGAAAAAACTTTTTTTAATCAATGTCAAGTAAACTTTCTTAAAAAAACCGCAGTTTTGTGAGGTTTTCCCTTTGACGAATTTAAAATGTCCGTCTAAGATGCATCAACTTTCGATCACTAGATGAAGAAGTTAATCTCAAATATTATGACTTTATATTAAGGGGAAGATAATGAACAAGAACGAACTAATTAACAGCGTTGCGGAAGCAGCTAGCCTTTCTAAAGCAGATGCAGCACAAGCTGTTGACGGCGTATTTAACACTATCATGAATACACTAGCGGGCGGCGACGAAGTGCGCTTTGTTGGTTTCGGTACTTTCAGCGTGGCACAACGCCAAGCATCAGAAGGCCGTAACCCACGTACAGGTGAAAAAATTCAAATCCCAGCATCAAAGCAACCTAAATTTAAAGCAGGTAAAGCTCTTAAAGACGCTGTGAATAAGTAATTTTTACTTTATTTTAAAAGCGGTTGGTAATTTTTTTTACCAACCGCTTTTTTAACGCTTTACATATTCGCAGTGAGACTGTAGATATGCATCCACACTTCGTTAGCGGGGTGTTATTTTTATAAGAAGTGAGGGCGATTAGCTCAGTTGGTAGAGCGCTTCGTTTACACCGAAGATGTCGGGAGTTCGAGTCTCTCATCGCCCACCATTCTTAAGTAAAAATAATTAGGCGCTACAATGGCTTAAGTAGCGAATCGTTAAATCGATAAAACATAAAAAAGCTGCTTGACTTGATGCAGGAACTCCCCTAAATCAAGTGCGAATATAAAGGGGGTGTAGCTCAGTTGGTTAGAGCGCTGGCCTGTCACGCCAGAGGTCGCGGGTTCGAGTCCCGTCACTCTCGCCATTTTCCCGAAAATGGCTTCCCCCCTTAACAGCTTTCCATTTGTTCCATAATCATTCTAAAATCAAGATCAAACCCTTGTGTTTTAGTGGTGCCTTAGTGTTTAAAAATATTTTTATAAAAAGAAACTTTATAGAAAAAATAGGTGGCAATTTTTGTCGCTAAAGGCTATTAACGAAGTCAGGGAATTTGCTCGTAGAGAATGATGTCGTCGGCAATGTTTGCATGAGCTAAAAACAAATTTTAAGACTTGGATTTTAAGAGACAGTGTTTCAAGTCTTTATGGTGTGGACTGTCGCAAATTTGTAACCGAAGGGTGGGGCGCTAATGAACGAATTGCTGCTCGAATATCTTCCAATCTTGGTTTTCTTTATTATTGCTATTGTTATGGCGGCTATATTCGTATTGCTGCCTATTTTGGTAGTGAAGCAAAAACCGGATGCTGAAAAACTGTCCGCCTACGAGTGCGGATTTGAAGCTTTCACCGATATGCGAAAACAATTTGACGTGAGATTCTATCTCGTCGCTATTCTATTTATTATTTTTGATCTCGAAGTGGCGTTCTTGTTTCCGTGGGCTGTCGCCCTTGGAAGCATCGGAATGTTCGGTTTCGTATCCATGATGATTTTTCTTGGAGTGCTGACCGTTGGCTTCATTTATGAGTGGAGAAAAGGAGCTCTTGAATGGGAGTAGAAAATAAGTCAGATATGGGAATGCCAGCCATGCAGTCAGAAATGTCAGCAATGGAACAAGACGTATATTTTAAGACCATTCAGGATGATTTGGCAGATAAGGGTTTTGTTGTCACTTCGGTAGAAGATATTATCGCCTGGGCCAGAACCGGATCCCTTTGGTGGATGACTTTTGGTTTGGCCTGTTGCGCCGTTGAAATGATGCATACATCCATGTCGCGTTATGATGTGGAACGTTATGGTTTTGCACCGCGCGGTAGCCCCCGTCATTCTGACGTTATGATTGTCGCTGGAACGCTCACTAACAAAATGGCACCAGCCATGCGCAAGGTTTATGACCAGATGCCAGAGCCGCGCTATGTGATTTCAATGGGCTCTTGTGCTAACGGCGGTGGTTATTACCATTATTCATATTCAGTGGTTCGTGGTTGTGACCGCATTGTTCCTGTTGATATTTACGTGCCCGGGTGCCCACCCACTGCAGAAGCGTTACTTTACGGTATTCTTCAGCTTCAGAAGAAGATTCGCCGTACAATAACCTTTGAGCGCTAGGAGAAGAATTAAATGAGTTCTGATGAAGAATTAAAAGATCTTGGCGAACATATTGTAAGTAAAAACAGTAACGACGTAATTGACTATAAAGTGGCTTATAATGAGCTTACTGTTAATGCACGACGCGATAAGATTACCAATTTACTTACCTTCCTGCGTGATGATGCAAATTGCAAATTTGTTCAGCTTTCAGATGTGTGTGGTGTTGACTACCCGGAGCGTGAAGAACGCTTTGATGTGGTTTACCATCTTCTGAGTATGCATCATAACCAACGGATCAGGGTTAAGATTACAACCGATGAAGAAACAACAGTTCCTTCCGTGTGTGATGTATTCCCATCCGCGAACTGGTACGAACGTGAAGCATGGGATATGTACGGTATTATGTTTGACGGCCATCCAGATCTTCGTCGCTTGCTGAGCGATTATGGCTTTCAGGGCCATCCATTGCGTAAAGATTTCCCGCTTACAGGATATGTCGAAGTCCGCTACTCCGAAGAAGAGAAGCGAGTCGTTTATGAGCCTGTGAAACTTGCGCAGGAATTTAGAACATTTGATTTCATGAGCCCATGGGAAGGTGCAAAATACATTCTTCCGGGCGACGAAAAGGCAGATGAAGAAGGGAAGGAGGGCTAAGTTATGGCTGAGGTTGATATCAAAAACTTTAACGTGAACTTTGGTCCGCAGCATCCTGCGGCTCATGGTGTTCTCCGTCTTATTCTTGAGCTTGATGGTGAGGTTGTGGAGCGTGCGGACCCGCATATTGGTCTCCTTCATCGTGGCACTGAAAAATTGATTGAACATAAAACATATTTACAGGCGATCCCTTATTTTGACCGCCTTGACTACGTGGCACCGATGAACCAGGAACATGCGTTTTGTCTGGCTATCGAAAAGCTGATGGATATTGAAGTGCCAAAGCGCGGTCAATATATCCGTGTTTTGTTTAGTGAAATTGGTCGTATTCTTAATCACCTAATGAATATCTGTTCTCACGCCACTGACGTTGGGGCGCTAACGCCGATGCTATGGGGGTTTGAGCAACGTGAAATATTGATGGAATTTTATGAAGCTGTTTGTGGTGCAAGGCTCCATGCCAATTATTTCCGTCCAGGTGGTGTTCATCAGGATATGCCTGCTGGTTTAGAGAAGCGCATACTTGAATTTTGCGATACGTTTCCGAAAGTGCTTTCCGATATGGAATGTCTTGTTGTTGAAAATAGAATTTTCAAGCAGCGCAATGTTGATATTGGTAAAGTAAACGCAGAGGAGGCATTTGCCCTTGGCCTTACGGGTGCAATGGTGCGTGGTTGTGATATTCCCTGGGATATTCGCCGCGCCGAGCCTTACGAAGTATACAGTGAGCTTGATTTTGACGTTATGGTCGGTAAAAACGGTGATTGTTATGACCGTTATATCCTTCGCATAGAAGAAATGTACCAGTCTGTAAAAATTATCCGTCAATGTATTGAAAAAATGCCGGACGGTCCGGTCTCATCTGTTGACCGCAAAGTAACACCGCCGCCACGGGCGGAGATCAAGACTTCAATGGAAGCTCTTATCCATCACTTTAAATTATATACCGAAGGGTTCAAAGTCCCCGAAGGTGAAGTCTATGCCGCGATTGAGGCACCCAAAGGCGAATTTGGTGTGTATCTCGTATCTGATGGCACCAACAAACCTTATCGTTGTCACATACGTGCCCCTGGATACGGGCATCTCGCTGCCATGGGTCATATTGCCAAGGGTTATATGCTAGCGGATATTCCGGCAATGATTGGTTCGTTCGATATTGTGTTCGGAGAAATTGACCGATGAGTGTGAATGTAAAAGACGCCGAAAAGTTTGTGTTTAGTCCTGAAAATCTGAAATGGACCAAAAGCCAACTGGCGAAATACCCTGAAAACCGCAAAGAAAGCTGCGTGATGCCTTTTTTGCACCGTGCACAGGAACAAAATAACGGATGGGTCAGCGTTCCGGTAATGGAATATATCGCTGATTTTCTTGATATGCCTTATATCCGGGTTCATGAAGTTGCGAGCTTTTATAGCATGTATAACCTTAAGCCGGTCGGCAAGCACGTGATTGAAGTTTGTACAACAACGCCGTGTTGGCTTCGTGGTTCCGACGATGTGGTTAAAGCTTGCAAAGAGGAGCTGGGCATCGGTTTTGGAGAAACGACCCGTGACGGCGAATATACTCTACTTGAAGTGGAATGTGCTGGGGCCTGCGTTAACGCGCCAGTCATTGCTTATAAGGAAGAGTATTTCGAAGATCTCGACGACAAAAGTACTCGTCAGTTCATTAAAGATTTGAAAGCAGGAAAGACACTTAAGCCGGGACCACAAAATGGTCGCTTTAAATCATGCCCGTTGGGCGGCCCCACGTCGCTTAAGGATATGGCACCAAATGATGCAACGTTTGGGGGAGATAAATAATGCTAAGCGATAAAGACCGTATCTTCACAAATTTATATGGCTTCGAAAGTCCGTTTCTTGAAGGCGCAAAAAAACGCGGCGATTGGGACGGTACTAAAGAAATCATAGCACGAGGCCACGATAGCTTAATCGACGAAATGAAAGAAAGCGGCCTACGTGGTCGTGGTGGTGCTGGTTTTCCAACCGGACTTAAATGGTCCTTTATGCCTAAAGAATCTGATGGTCGTCCGAGCTATCTTGTCGTCAATGCCGATGAAGGCGAGCCGGGCACATGTAAAGACCGCGAAATTATGCGCCACGATCCACATAAGCTGATCGAAGGCTGTTTGATCGCTGGTTTCGCCATGCGCGCAATTGCCGCATACATTTATATACGCGGTGAATTTGTTCATGAAGCCAATGTGCTTGAGCAGGCCATCGAAGAAGCACGTGCAGCGGGGCTTCTTGGTAAAGATGCTTGCGGCAGTGGCTATGATTTTGATGTCTTCGTTCACCGCGGTGCCGGAGCTTATATCTGCGGCGAGGAAACGGCACTGATCGAAAGCCTTGAAGGCAAAAAAGGCCAGCCGCGCCTTAAGCCACCATTTCCGGCCAATGTCGGCGTATTTGGTTGCCCGACCACAGTGAATAACGTCGAATCGATTGCGGTGGTACCAACCATCCTGCGCCGCGGTGGCGCATGGTTTGCGGGACTTGGACGCGAAAATAATACCGGAACAAAATTGTTCTGCATTTCCGGCCACGTGAATAATCCATGTAACGTCGAAGAAGAAATGGGTATTCCGCTGAAGGAGCTTATTGAAAAGCATGCCGGCGGTGTCCGCGGCGGTTGGGATAACCTGCTCGCGATCATCCCTGGTGGCTCATCGGTTCATATGATACCGAAATCTGTATGTGACGATGTGTTGATGGATTTTGACAGCCTTCGCGCTGAAGGTACCGGCCTTGGTACTGCGGCGGTGATTGTCATGGATAAATCAACCGACCTTCTTCGCGCCATCACAAGACTTTCTGCATTTTACAAGCACGAAAGCTGCGGCCAATGCACACCGTGCCGTGAGGGCACGGGCTGGATGTGGCGTGTGATGGAACGTCTGTGCACTGGTGAAGCGGAAATTGAAGAAATTGACATGTTGCTTGATGTGACTAAGCAGATCGAAGGACATACGATTTGTGCACTCGGCGACGCTGCTGCATGGCCCATTCAGGGATTGATGCGCCACTTTAGACCCGAAGTGGAAGCCCGCATCCTTGAATATAAAAAACATAACGCAGCGTAGGAGATATAAAAAATGCCAACGCTAACGATAGATGGAATTGAAATAGAGGTGGAGCACGGTACAACCGTGCTGCAGGCGGCTGAACAGGCTGGTATTGAAATACCGCGCTTTTGTTACCATGAACGCCTGTCCATTGCCGGTAACTGCCGCATGTGTCTGGTGGAAGTGTCCCCCGGACCACCGAAACCAGCAGCAAGCTGCGCGCTTCCAGCTGGAGACGGTATGGAAGTGAAAACCAACACGGAAAAAGTTAAAAAGTTCCGTGAAGGGGTAATGGAATTTCTATTGATTAATCATCCACTTGATTGCCCGATTTGCGATCAGGGTGGTGAATGCGATCTTCAGGATCAGTCCATGGCTTACGGGATCGGCGACAATCGATACAACGAAAAACGCCGTATCGTAAAAGAAAAATATATGGGCCCGCTTATTCGCACCATTATGACCCGTTGCATCCATTGTACGCGCTGTGTACGCTTTGCCGATGAAATCGCCGGTGTTCCGTCCCTTGGTGCTATTGGTCGCGGTGAAAATATGCTGATCACAACTTATCAGGAACAAGCCTTTCAATCTGAGCTGTCCGGAAACGTTGTTGACCTATGCCCAGTTGGGGCGCTGACAAGCAAGCCTTATACTTTTAAAGCACGTCCGTGGGAGCTTAAAAATACTGAAACCATCGATGTTCATGATGCTCTTGGCTCAAATATCCGCATTGACAGCCGTGGTCGTGCCGTTATGCGGGCACTGCCGAGGGTTCATGAAGATGTCAACGAAGAATGGATTTCTGATAAAACCCGCCACGCGGTTGATGGCTTGGCGAAAAACCGTCTTGACCGTCCGTATGTGAGAAAGGGTGGTAAACTTCAAGAGGCAAGTTGGTCGGAAGCGTTTGATTTAATTGCAAGCAAAATCAATGGGTTAAGTGGAGATCAAATTGCCGGACTTGTCGGCGATCTTTGTGATGCGGAAAGCATGTATGCCTTTAAACAAATGATGGATAGTCTTGGCGCAGGAATTGATTGCCGTCAGGATGGATCGAAAGTCGGCGCCAAACATCGTGTTGGCTATCTGTTTAATAGTGGTGTTGCCGGACTTGATCAAGCTGATGCCGTTTTGCTGGTTGGGTCAAACCCAAGACACGAAAGTCCAGTTCTAAACGCAAGACTGCGTCAACGTTGGCTCACACGTCAATGTAAAGTTGCGAATGTTGGTCCTGAAGTTGATCTAAGCTATAAAGTTGAGCAGCTTGGTGACAGTGCTGCTATTTTGCAGGATATTCTTGATGGCAAGAATGATTTTGCGAAAGCGCTTAAGGCAGCAGAAAAACCAATGATCATTTTGGGGCAGGGTGCACTAAACCGCGATGATAGTCCTGCCATTATTAAACTCGCTCATGATATTGCTGAGAAATACGGTCTTGTTAGTGGTGACTGGAACGGTTTTAACGTTCTGCACACGGCGGCAAGCCGGGTGGCGGCCCTTGATATGGGGCTTGTCAGTGAGGGAGGTGTTGACGCCATTCTTTCCGGTGTTGAAAGTGGCGATATTAAAGTGGTTTATAACCTTGGTGCAGATGAAATTGACGGCAAGCGCCTTAAAAAAGCATTTGTTATTTATCAGGGAAGCCACGGTGATGAAGGTGTCAGAAACGCTGATGTGATCCTGCCAGGTGCGGCTTATACGGAAAAACCAGGTACCTACGTAAATACCGAAGGTCGCGTGCAACGGGCACAGCGGGCCATTTTTGCACCAGGTGAAGCCCGTGAGGACTGGACAATTTTCCGGGCACTTTCTGAAATTCTTGGCAAAACGCTTTCGTTTGATGATATTGCGCAGCTTCGCGACGCTATGAATAAAGACTATCCGCAATTTTCAGTACTTGATCATAAGCCAAGCGCTGAATGGGCGGATATCGGTGTTGCCGGGAAGCTTTCGAAAGATGGCTTCACCATGGCCATCACAGATTTTTATGGAACCAATCCGATCGCGAGGTCATCCGAAACGATGGATGAATGCCGCGACGCCATGAACGGTGCTAACCAAACAGAGGGAGCAACAGGAACCAATGGGTAAGTATCTAGACATATTCGTGGGCTGGTTTGGCTACAGGCTGGACGATTGGGCTCTTCTCACTTTTGGTACCATCGCCAATGTGCTGGTTGTTGCGCTTCCAGTCCTGCTTGCGGTGGCGATGATTGTTTGGGTTGACCGTAAGGTTTGGGCTGCGATCCAAATCCGGAAAGGTCCGAATATCGTTGGACCATTTGGTCTGATGCAATCATTTGCTGACGGACTTAAAGTATTTCTAAAAGAAACCATCATCCCAGCAGGGGCGAATAAGTTTTTATTCCTTCTTGCTCCCGGACTAAGTCTGATATTCGGTCTTGTCGGTTGGGCGGTCATACCGTTTGGTGAAGGCGTTGTTGTTTCCGACCTAAATGTTGGTATTCTTTACCTTTTTGCGGTCTCTAGTCTGGCCGTTTACGGCATTATCATCGCTGGTTGGGCGTCAAATTCACGTTATGCCTTCCTTGGTGCTATGCGTAGTGCGGCGCAGATGGTGTCTTATGAAGTCTCCATCGGGTTTGTGTTGGTGACGGTGCTTTTGTGCGTTGGATCTTTGAACCTAACTGACGTGGTCATGGCGCAGAAAGGTGTATCGTTAGGCATCTTTAACGGCTATTTCTTCACTGGTTTGCTGCCAATGTTCTTCATTTTCTTCATCTCGGCGCTCGCTGAAACAAATAGAACGCCGTTTGACCTTCCGGAAGCGGAAGAAGAAATCGTTGCCGGTTTCCAGATTGAATACTCGTCCATGTCGATGGCGCTTTTCTATCTTGGAGAATATGCCAATATCATTCTTATGTGCGGTATGATGAGCCTCTTGTTCTTTGGCGGCTGGCTTCCAATAATTGAATGGGAACCATTATACGCCATTCCTGGTGTACTTTGGCTCTTTATCAAGATGTTCTTCTTTTTCTTCTGTTTCGCATGGATCAAGGCATCGGTACCGCGCTACCGTTATGACCAATTGATGCGTCTTGGTTGGAAAGTATTCTTGCCTGTGTCCCTTGTTTGGGTTGTTTTAACATCTGGTTATCTTGTCTTTTTTGGCAAGTTAGCGGCTTAGGAGATTAATTGATGGCATTTTTAGATCATGCAGCACGCACAATCTTCCTGACAGAGTTTGCTAAAGGTATGTGGATGACCTTGAAGTATTTCTTCAAGAAGAAAGTAACAATTAACTATCCTCATGAAAAAGGGCCGCTGAGCCCACGTTTTCGCGGGGAACATGCGTTGCGCCGTTATGATAATGGTGAAGAACGCTGTATCGCTTGCAAATTATGTGAGGCGATTTGCCCGGCGCAGGCCATCACTATTGAGGCAGATATCTGTGATGACGGCACCCGCCGTACCACGCGTTATGATATCGACATGACCAAATGCATTTACTGTGGTTATTGTCAGGAAGCCTGCCCGGTGGAAGCCATCGTTGAAGGGCCGAATTTTGAATATAGTACCGAAACTCGGGAAGAGCTTCTTTATGATAAAGATAAGCTTCTTGACAACGGTGATCGTTGGGAACGTCAGCTCGCGCTTAATATCGAGCTCGATGCACCGTATCGATAGAGGGAAAAGGAAATGATAGCAGCTATCTGTTTTTATATATTTGCCACGATACTGGTGGGATCGGGAATTATGGTGGTTTTTAGTAAAAACCCCGTACATTCAGTTCTGTTCCTAATCTTGGCGTTCTTTAACGCGGCTGGGCTTTTTGTCCTGCTCGGCGCCGAATTCGTGGCAATGATATTGGTCATTGTCTACGTGGGCGCGGTCGCGGTGATGTTCCTGTTCGTGGTGATGATGCTCGATATCAACTTCACCGAACTTCGCAAAGGGGTTCAGGACTATCTGCATATCGGCCTTCTTATCGGTATTATCCTGATGGTTGAAATGGCCGTGATCGCGGGTGGTTGGAGCATGACAGACGGCATTGCAACAACCATAACTGCTACAACTCCGCCAATTTCGGAAGTTACAAACACAGATGCGATTGGCCGCATTTTATATACAGACAATATATTCCTGTTCCAGTTAGCTGGTCTTATCCTGTTGGTAGCGATGATCGGTGCGATCGTGCTTACCCACAGAAAACGCCCTGGCGTCAAGAAACAGGATATCGGCAAGCAGGTTCGCCGCCGTCGCCATGAGGCATATGAAGCGGTCGATGTGAAGCCGGGTCAAGGAATATAGGGAAAAAGAAATGATGGAAATTGGAATTGAACATTATCTAACCGTTGCAGCCATGCTCTTTACGCTGGGTGTTTTCGGTATTTTCCTCAACCGTAAGAATGTGATTATCATTTTGCTTTCTGTGGAACTTATTTTGCTATCGGTAAATATAAATCTTGTCGCCTTCTCATCCTATATGGGTGATATGGTTGGGCAGATATTTACCATGCTGATTTTAACCGTTGCAGCCGCCGAGGCCTCAATCGGACTAGCCATTTTGGTGGTTTATTTCCGAAACCGAGGATCGATTGCGGTTGAAGACATTCATCTGATGAAGGGATAATAAAAAAATGTATCAGGCTATTGTCTTCTTACCGCTCCTTGCTGCGCTGATTGCCGGATTATTCGGCAGCCGCATCGGTGACCGCGGTGCGCAGATTGTTACCTGCGGCGCGCTCATTATATCGGCGGTGCTGTCATGGGTTGCTTTCTTCCAGGTGGCGTGGGCACCGGGCGATCATTCGACCCACGTACAGGTGTTAAGCTGGATTGTATCCGGCGATTTTAATGTAAACTGGGCCTTCCAAATTGATACGCTGACGGCCGTAATGCTCGTGGTTGTAAATACTGTTTCCTGCCTTGTTCATATCTATAGCGTTGGCTATATGAGCCACGATCCGCATATTCCACGCTTTATGTCTTATCTGTCGCTATTCACATTCGCAATGCTTATGCTGATAACATCTGATAATTTTGTGCAAATGTTCTTTGGCTGGGAAGGGGTTGGCCTCGCGTCATATCTTCTTATCGGCTTTTGGTATAAAAAACCAACCGCTTGCGCGGCTGCTATTAAAGCGTTCGTGGTTAACCGGGTTGGTGACTTTGGCTTCGCGCTCGGTATTTTTGCGATCTTTATGACTTTCGGCAGTGCTGATTTCGCGGTGGTATTCGCTGATGTGGGTTCATACACAGATAAATCAATCCATTTCCTTGGTATGGAACTGGATCTACTGACCACTATTTGTATTCTTCTATTCATTGGTGCTATGGGTAAATCAGCTCAGCTTGGCCTTCATACCTGGCTTCCTGATGCCATGGAAGGTCCAACCCCGGTGTCAGCACTTATCCATGCTGCAACCATGGTAACTGCCGGTGTCTTTATGGTGGCGCGTTGTTCACCGCTGTTTGAATTTGCTCCGGTTGCCCTTGAGGTGGTTTGTATTATTGGTGCGTCTACGGCTTTCTTTGCCGCGACCGTTGGTATGTCACAGTTTGATATTAAACGTGTGATTGCTTATTCTACATGTTCGCAGCTTGGTTATATGTTCTTCGCCCTTGGTGTTGGTGCTTATGGCGCTGCTATATTCCATCTGTTTACCCATGCCTTCTTTAAAGCGCTTCTATTCCTTGGTTCTGGTTCCGTGATCCATGCGAGCAGTGACGAACAAGACATGCGTAATATGGGCGGTCTTCGCAAAAAGATCCCCGTGACATTCTGGATGATGACCATAGGAACGCTGGCGCTTACGGGCTTCCCGTTCCTGGCCGGTTACTATTCAAAAGATATGATCATTGAAGCGGCCTTTGCATCGCACACTGGCGTGGGTGGTTACGCCTTCGGCCTTGGTGTTGTTGCGGCGCTTATGACATCCTTCTATTCTTGGCGCCTCGTGTTTATGACCTTCTTTGGTGAAAGTCGCGCCAGCAAAGAAGTGCAGGATCATGTTCATGAAAGCCCGCAGGTTATGCTTATTCCGCTTTATGTCCTCGCGGCCGGTGCGATCTTCGCAGGTTTCATCTTCAGTGATCATTTCATTGGTGCTCAATATGAAGAATTCTGGGCTGGTTCATTGTTCCTTGCCGGTGAAAATATTATGGAAGCGGCTCACCATGTGCCGGGCTGGGTGATTGCATCGCCCTTCATCGCCATGGTTATTGGTCTGACGACAGCTTGGTACTTCTATATCAAGGAACCATCAATGCCGGGCAAATTCGTCTCCACATTCCGTTTTGCCCACGCGATGAGCTTTAACAAATGGTATTTTGACGAACTATACGACATTCTATTCGTGCGTCCCGCTATGAAGCTTGGATATTTTCTCTGGAAACGTGGTGATGAGGATACTATCGACCGTTACGGTCCGGACGGTGTTTCTGCCGCCGTAGTTCGGGTTGCTGAGAAGTTTAAGCAGCTGCAAACCGGTTATCTTTACCATTATGCATTTGCGATGTTGATCGGGCTTTCCGCCTTTGTCAGCTGGTTCGTATTGGGAGGCCAGTAATATGGAATATTTCCCAATTCTTTCCGCAATTACGTTCTTACCACTGCTTGGTGTTCTGATTATCCTTAGCATCAACGGTGAAAAAGAAATTGTAGAACGCAATGCACGTAACGCTGCGCTACTGACGACTGTAGCGACATTCCTATTCTCACTGGTGCTTTGGTTCAGCTTTGATAAAACAACAGCTGGCTTCCAATTTGTTGAGAATGCAGGATGGCTCGGTGGCGGTATCCAGTATAAAATGGGTATCGATGGAATTTCGGTACTGTTTGTGCTGCTGACAACATTCATCATGCCGATTTGTATTCTTTGTGGATGGAATACCATCAAATCGCGGGTCAAAGAATATATGATAGCATTCCTGCTTTTGGAATGTTTCATGATCGGTGTGTTCTGTACACTTGATCTTGTGCTCTTCTATGTCTTTTTCGAAGCGGGCCTGATCCCCATGTTCCTGATTATCGGTGTATGGGGTGGTGATAACCGCGTCTATGCGGCTTATAAGCTGTTTCTATATACGCTTCTTGGTTCTGTTCTTATGCTTGTTGCTATGCTTTATATGTATGGCCAAGCGGGCACCACAGACATTCCGACATTGATGCAACATAGCTTTGATCCCCATGCACAGATCTGGCTGTTCTTGGCCTTCTTTGCCTCTTTTGCGGTAAAGATGCCCATGTGGCCGGTCCATACATGGCTTCCGGATGCTCACGTGCAGGCACCGACCGCTGGTTCGGTAATATTGGCGGGTATCCTCCTTAAAATGGGTGGGTATGGCTTCCTTCGTTTCTCGCTTCCAATGTTCCCGGTCGCATCCGAAGAACTAGCGTGGCTTATTTATGCGCTATCTTGTATTGCGATTATTTATACATCGCTTGTCGCACTGCGTCAGACCGATATGAAAAAGCTTATCGCCTATTCATCGGTGGCCCATATGGGTTTTGTGACCCTTGGTATTTTTGCCTTTAACGTGCAAGGGATTGAAGGGGCGATTATCGTTATGCTCGCTCACGGCTTTGTCGCGAGCGCGCTCTTCCTTTGCGTTGGTGTTGTTTATGACCGTCTTCATACACGTGATATTGATCGCTACGGCGGACTTGTGAACATCATGCCAAAATATGCTTTTGTGTTTATGTTCTTCACAATGGCGTCGGTTGGCCTTCCGGGTACTGCGAACTTCGTCGGTGAGGTTCTTGTTCTTGTTGGTATCTTTAAGGTCAGTAGCTGGGTGGCGTTCTTTGCTCTCTTTGGTGTGATCCTTGGTGCCGCTTATATGTTATATCTATACCGCCGGGTCGTTTTTGGGGAGTTAACCAAAGATGATCTTAAAAGTATGCTCGATATGGATAAGCGCGAAATACTGATATTTACGCCATTGGTGATCCTGACCCTGTGGATGGGTATTTATCCGACAACATTTATGGATTTTATACATGTATCTGTTGATAACCTTGTTGTGCAACATGAGGCTTCCATGGCCACATATCATGCGGCACTTGAAACAGTAGCTGGACATTAGGAGAAAAATGATGACTGAACTATTTCCTAATCTCGATATAGCATACGGTGAAATATTCCTAAGTGTTGGTGCAATGGCGCTCCTTATGATTGGCGTCTTCAAAAAAGACAGCGTTAATCTGGTTAGTTGGCTGGCTGTTGCCTTTATGGCGATCACACTGTTTTTGACAATCGCAGCTGGAGGCGAGCAAACCTACACATTCTCTAATCTTTTCGTCGCTGATGGTTTGACGCAGTTTATGAAAGTCCTCGTGCTTGTGGCGGCGGCGCTGGCGGTTATTATGAGCCGCGAATTTTTCAAGCTCGAAGGTGATGACCGCTTTGAATTTCCGGTGCTTCTGGTGCTGGCGACCGTTGGTATGATGGTTATGGTCAGTGCCAATGATCTGATGAGCCTTTATATGGGGATTGAGCTTCAGAGCCTTAGTCTTTATGTGCTTGCGGCCTTTAAACGCGATAGTGAACGTTCAACGGAAGCAGGCCTTAAATATTTTGTTCTTGGCGCGCTTTCGTCCGGTATCCTGCTTTATGGCTGTTCGCTCGTTTACGGCTTTATTGGTAGTACAAACTTTTCATCAATTGCAGCTGCAATTTCAAATATGGGTGAGGGCGGTGCACCGATCGGTGCTATTGTCGGACTTGTATTCGTGCTTTCCGGGCTCGCATTCAAAATATCAGCGGTCCCGTTTCATATGTGGACACCAGATGTTTATGAAGGATCACAAACTCCCGTAACGGCCTTCTTTGCTGTTGCACCGAAGGTGGCTGCGCTGGCGTTGCTTGCGCGCACACTTTATGTGCCGTTTGGTGATATGGTGGGATCCTGGGCACAGGTTGTTATCTTTATGTCTGTGGCTTCAATGATACTCGGATCATTTGCAGCGATCATGCAAACTAATATCAAACGTCTGATGGCTTATAGCTCCATCGGGCATGTTGGTTTTGCCCTGCTCGGTCTAATTGCCGGTAATGCTGAAGGACTTCGTGGTGTGATGATTTATATGGCCATATATCTTGTGATGAATGTTGGTATGTTTGTTTGCATCATGTCCATGCGCCGTAAGGAAGAAGGCATGGTTGAGGATATAAACGAACTTTCTGGTCTCGGCCAAAACCATCCTGTTATGGCGGCATTTATCAGTATCTTTATGTTTTCCCTTGCCGGCGTTCCACCGCTTGCCGGGTTCTTCGCAAAATGGTATGTGATTATTCCGATCGTAAATGCTGGATATTTCAGCCTTGCAACAATCGCGGTGCTTACCAGTGTCGTTGGTGCTTACTATTACATCCGTATCGTTAAGGTGATGTATTTCGATGATCCTGCAGAAGAATTTGTAGCGCAAAAATCGTTTCCGATGAAAATCATCGTTACGCTTTGCGCAGTTCTTGTCCTTGCCTTCATTATCCCGCAGATATCAAGTCCGGTTCTTGATAGCGCGTCAGCGGCGGCGTCTTCTCTCAGTCATAATTAACGGTTATGAGTTCTGATATTCAAAAGAAATTGCCTGAAGGTTTTAATCTTCAGGCTTTTTTATCTCTTGATAGCACCAATAAGGAAGCCGCTCGAAGAATAGCGGATGGAGCTAGTACTGGTCTTTGGATCACGGCAGGTGAACAGTTAAGCGGGCGAGGTCGTGGTGATCGTGAGTGGGTCTCGCAACCCGGAAATCTCTACGCATCCCTCATCTATGAGACTCAGGGAGATATTTACGGAGCCGCACAGCTTTCGTTTGTTACTGCGCTAGCGGTGCGCGATACCGTTTTCGAGTTTCTTCAACTTCAAGACATTAAGTGTAAATGGCCCAATGACATTCTCGTCGATGGGAGAAAAATTTCAGGTATTCTGCTCGAAAGCTCTACTGCGCTAGGCACGGGCAAGAATTACATGATTATAGGTATAGGCATCAATATCACTCACCATCCGGACGTCGCACTGTACGAAGCGACCCACATCAATGAACAAACGGGGCAGGAGTTTTGCCAAGCTGACGTTTTCGTTAAACTGGCTGAAAAAATGGCTTACTGGCTCTCACTTTGGGAAGAAAGAGGCTTTGATCCTATAAGAGAAAGCTGGCTCAGTAATGCTAGGGGACTTGGCGAGCAGATTACCGTTAGATTGCCGAACGAACAATTAATTGGACGATTTGTTGACCTTGATAGGGGCGGCGCGCTAAAGTTAGAAGTTGATGATGAAATAAAGCTTATCCATTCAGGTGATGTCTTTTTCACAAGTTAAATAACGAGAATTATAAAATGCTACTTGCGATCGATGCCGGAAATACCAATATTGTTTTCGCCCTTCATGACGGCGAAAAAATCATACAAAAGTGGCGCATATCAAGTGCTGATAGTCGCACTGCTGATGAATATATGGTCTGGCTTTCACAGCTACTCAATTTTGAAAAGCTTGATGTGTCTGAAATTACCGGCGCGATTATTGCGACGGTC
Organism: uncultured Kordiimonadaceae bacterium; assembly: GCA_963976585.1. Lineage (GTDB taxonomy): Bacteria > Pseudomonadota > Alphaproteobacteria > Sphingomonadales > Emcibacteraceae > Pseudemcibacter. The sequence goes on along the minus strand of CAXBLS010000004.1, from coordinate 30,905 downwards.
GTACCGCAAACATTATTTCCGCTGCAATTGCTGTGCAGAAGATATTTTAACTGTGATGCGCTCGTTGTTGGTTCGGATGATGTTAAGCTCAACGTAAAAGTAAAACTGCCTAACCCGGAAGAGGTCGGTGCTGACCGCTTGGTAAACGCGGTGGCCGCTCATAAAAAATATGGTGGTCCCATGGTGATTATCGATTTTGGTACAGCGACCACATTTGATGTAATTGATAGCGATGGTGATTACCATGGCGGCGTCATTGCTCCAGGGGTTAACCTATCGGTGGAAGCGCTCAGTATGGCGGCGGCAAAGCTGCCTCGTGTCGCGGTTGAAAAGCCAGATAAAGTTATCGGAAACAGCACGATTTCGGCCATCCAGTCGGGTATTTTTTATGGCTACCTTTCTATGATTGAAGGGATGGTTGAGCGCATTACCGAGGAATATGGCGGCCCAATGAAGGTGCTTGCAACAGGTGGCCTTGCGCCGCTCTTTAATGAAGCATCGAATATCATTGAATATGTGGATCAGGAACTGACCACTTACGGTCTTTTTGAAATCTATACAACCAACGTTGAAAAACAGTGATGTCCAAAGGTTTTGAACAGCTTTTATTTCTGCCCCTTGGTGGATCCGGCGAGATAGGGATGAACCTCAATCTCTATTCCTACGATAATCAATGGATTATGGTCGATTGTGGGATTTCCTTTGCCGATGAATATCTGCCTGGTATTGATCTGATTATGGCTGATCCTGCATTTGTCGATAATATAAAGGATGATCTCAAAGGGCTGGTGCTCACCCACGCTCACGAAGACCATATTGGCGCCGTGGTCCATCTTTGGCCCAAGTTTCTTTGTCCGATATATGCAACTCCCTTTTGTGCCATTATTTTAAGAGCGAAACTCCGCGAAGCCGGTCTTCTTGATCAGGCAACGATCCATGAAACTCCGCTCGGCGGAATTTTCAATCTTGGTGATTTTGAAATAGAATATGTCACGCTGACCCATTCGATCCCAGAGCCCAACGCGCTCAGGATCACAACACCCCTTGGCACTATTTTTCATACAGGCGACTGGAAAATTGATCCGGCGCCGCTCATTGGCGAGGCGACAGATGAGAAACGTTTGAAGGAAATCGGTGATGCCGGGGTGCTGGCGATCGTGTGTGATAGCACCAACGTGTTTAATAAGAAATCGTCTGGCTCAGAAACTGCTGTCCGCGAAAGTCTCGAAGAGCTTCTGAAGGATAAAGAGGGTGCTATATTTTGTACGACATTTTCATCAAACGTTGCCAGGGTCGAGACGCTTGCTCACGTCGCTCAGGCGACGGAGCGCCATTTATGTCTGGTTGGACGGTCCATTAAGCGCAATGTCGCCGCCGCCCGGGAATGTGGATATCTAAAACGCTTCCCCTCTATCATCAGCGAAGAGGACGCAGCACATCTGCCTAGGCATAAACTTCTTTATGTCTGCACTGGCTGCCAGGGGGAGGCGCGCGCCGCCCTTATGCGCATTATTCAGGATAACAGCAAACACGTCCATATAGCAAAGCGCGACACCGTGGTGTTTTCGTCAAAAATAATTCCCGGGAATGAACTTGCCATAGCACGTATGCATAATATGTTGATTGAAAAATCGGTTGAGATTATCACAGAGAAAAACGCCTTCGTTCATGTTTCCGGTCATCCGGGTCAGGAAGAATTGAAGCAAATGTACGAATGGATCAGGCCAGAAATTGTTGTGCCAACTCACGGAGAGCGGGCCCATCTCATGAAACAGGCTCAATTTGCACGCTCGCTCGGGTTTAAAAACACAGTGGTGCCGCACAATGGAACAGTCGTAAAACTCGCGCCCGGAAAAGCAGAAATTATAAATCAAGTACCAACAGGAAGACTTGCACTTGATGGTTCTATTCTGATCCGTGATGACGATATGGCGATTGTCGAACGACGCCGCTTGCAATTTAACGGCTCGCTGGTGGTTCACGTCATTATGGACGGCAAAGGGGTGCTAATAACACCGCTGGAAATTATCACCACTGGCCTTCCAGAAGCTAAGCCGGGTGAGATCATAGAGTTTATCGAAGATAATATTCATGAAGCTCTTGAACTCGCGTCCCGTAAACGTGTAAAAGACGATGACGTTCTGAAAGAACTGATCAGGAGATCGGCTCGTAAAGCAGCCAAATATTATACCGGCAAGGAAACAGGGCCAGTAACAACTATAAGACTTACAAGGATGATCAAAAAATGATCGCAAAGCTAAATCATGTCGCCATCGCTGTCCCCGACCTTGAAGAGGCTATTAGGCTTTATAGTGATGTTCTTGGTGCTGATGTCAGTGAAATCGTTGACCTTCCTGCCCACGGCGTCACAGTCGCCTTTGTCGATCTGGGTAATACAAAGCTCGAGCTTCTTTACCCGTTTGGTGATAAATCACCAATTATATCTTACTTAAATAAAAACGCCTCAGGTGGTATTCATCATTTGTGTTTTGAGGTGGATGATATAAAAGTAATGCGTGATCGTTTGGTTGATAAAGGAATGAGAATTCTTGGCGATGATGAGCCAAAGCTGGGTGCACATGGCAAACCTGTGCTTTTTCTTCATCCAAAAGATTTTTGCGGAACGCTCATTGAAATTGAGCAGGTTTAAAGGTTTTAGAATATGAGTTATATCGGATACAGCATTACATTTTTTATTTCCTGGTGGCTGTTTTTATTCATGGTTCTGCCGCTGGGCGTCACAACCCATAGTGAACTTGATGAAGATGTAGAGGACGGCATCGAAATAGGCTCTCCCGTGCAGGCGAACATCAAGAAAAAAATGTTGATCACCACCGGCATAACAATCTGCTTTATGATTATTGTTTCCATCATTGATTACTTTGACCTTATTTCGATCAAGTAGCTTATTTTAAAAGAGATTTAGGCATAAAAAAAGCAAGGTATAAAACCTTGCTCTTCCTTATTTGGTGTAGTGATTAATGACCAAAATTATTATTTTTTTTACTTAAGAGTTTCCTCGCTCCCAAACTTGGGTCTCACTATTGAAAGTAAGGTACCTTTGAGAGAGAGACCTGTCACCTCAAAAATGTTTAAAATTGTAATATTTTTGTAACTTGTTGTATTTTTGCCACATATTGATCTTATTAAAGGTTTTCCCCTATGATGATGTTCAGGAGAAAAATGATGCGTCATATGCTAACTATTTTGATTTCGCTGGCTTTTTTGAGCGCGCCGAGTTTCGTTGTTGCGCAGCAGATTGACACGCAACTTGACGCGGGTGAGCGCGTCATTTTGGTCACACGAGAACATTGTCAGTTGCTAAACTCTCATGTTCCGGATGATGATGTTGCTTATAAAGCAGATGAAGATGTGCGTGGTAATGCACTTGTCCCAGCAGAGATAAAAAGTGGTAACAGTTTACTGGATAGTGAAAATGGGTATTCTTTTTATATGACCTATGACGCCTTAAAAGATAGCCCCCTTAATCCGGAGGCCGGTCTTGATGGGGCAAATGAGGGTAAAATAATCCTAGGGCAGGTGACAGTAAAAGACGGTGATGTTCTTTGGAATGGAATATCGCTGAAGACAGAGGACAGAGATCAAATTTATATGCTGTGCGACGAACAAAGAAAAAGACGCCCAATTATCAAAAGATAATTGCAGTTAATGGCACCTTTGCTATAAAGCATCTGTATCACTTTTAATTTCATAATTTTTTCAAGGTTTAATATGCGTCTTTCAAAACATTTTATCCCGACCATCAAGGAAAATCCTTCCGAGGCACAAATCGTCTCGCACCGCTTGATGCTTCGTTCCGGTATGATCCGTCAATCCAGCGCCGGGATATATATATGGCTGCCGACAGGGCTTTTGGTCTTGAATAAAATCGCCGATATCGTTCGCGAAGAACAAAATCGCGCTGGAGCCATTGAGCTTTTGATGCCAACAATTCAACCAGCCGAACTTTGGCAGCAGAGCGGACGTTATGACGCGTACGGCAAAGAAATGCTCAGGATCACTGACCGCAGTGACCGGGAAATGCTATACGGACCAACAAACGAGGAAATGATCACGGATCTTTTCAAGAATAGTGTGAAAAGTTACAAAAACCTCCCTCTTAATCTCTATCACATACAGTGGAAGTTTCGCGATGAAGTGCGCCCACGGTTTGGTATTATGCGTGGCCGTGAATTTCTTATGAAAGATAATTATTCGTTCGATATTGATTTTGAAGGAGCGAAGGAAAGCTACAATAAAATGTATGTGGCGTACCTGCGTACTTTTGCTCGACTTGGACTGGTTGCCATTCCGGTTCGCGCCGACGCCGGTGCCATCGGTGGTGATCTTAGTCATGAATTTCAAATTCTTGCCGATACTGGTGAAAGCACGCTTTACTATGACAAAGATATCGAAAATTTTGATCTTGATGATCTGACTGGTGATATTGATGATGCGACCGTGGTCAAGCTGCAAAGCTACTATGCTATGGAAGAAGAAAAACATGACGCAGATAACTGCCCTGTTGCCGCAGAAAATTTAAGGACTGCCAAGGGTATCGAGGTGGGCCATATTTTCTATTTCGGTAAGAAATACTCCGAAAGTATGGGCGCAAAAGTCGCGGGCCCTGATGGCAAGGAAGTCGAAGTCGAAATGGGATCCTACGGGATCGGTGTTTCGCGCCTGGTTGGGGCTCTTATTGAAGCCAACCACGATGAAAATGGCATCATCTGGCCGGAATCGGTTGCCCCATATAAAGTGGGTATCATTAATTTACGATTTAAAGATGAAAACTGCACAGCCGCCTGCGATGCGCTTTACGGAAAAATGCAGGGCCGCGGTATTGAAGTGTTGTATGATGACCGCGACGCTGGAGCTGGGGCCAAATTTGCCGATATGGATCTTATCGGCTTGCCATGGCAGGTGATCGTCGGACCAAAAGGACTTGAAAAAGGCGTTTATGAGCTTAAAAATCGCCGCACTGGGGAACGGGTGGAGCTTACCGAAGAAGAGCTGCTCGAGAAATTAGGATAATATATGTTCAGAGGTTATGAGTGGAAAGTCGCACTCAAATATTTAAGCGTAAGAGGCCATGACGGGTTTGTTACTGTGATTGCGCTCTTCTCTCTTTTTGGTATTTTTCTCGGTGTTGGTGCGCTAATCGTAACCATGTCGGTAATGGGTGGATTTCGTGAAGAACTTCTTGGTAAAGTCATAGGCTTTAATGGTCATATGCTTTATCAGCCCTTCGGCGGTAAAATGGAAAATTACGATGCCGCTGTTTCCGATATTTCTACCGTACAAAATGTCGTACGGGTCAGGCCGATCCTCGAAGGGCAGGCTATGGCCATGATGGGGGATTACGGCACTTTCGCGCTTGTTCGCGGCATTAGAGCCGATGATATCCGCTCACAGGATCTGATCGCGTCAAATATCGTACTTGGAAGTCTTGATCAGTACGGTGATGGTGACAACGATATTGTGATTGGACAGAGATTGGCAGAAAAATATGGTCTAGAAATAGGTAGTGATGTGACGCTGATGTCACCAAAAGGGCGTATCACAGCCTTTGGCACCGTGCCGCGCATCCAGCAATTCAATGTCATCGCTATTTTTGAAGTTGGTGAATATAATTACGATTCAAACTATTTCTTCATTCCTCTCGACGCGGCGCAGATTTATTTTCAATATGGAAATCAGGTCGGCGGCCTTGAAGTGACATTAGAGCACGCAGATATGGTCGGGGAGACGTACGCGCCTCTGTCGCAAAGGATTGTTGATGCGGGGCTTTCGGGACGTCTTCTTGACTGGCAGCAATTAAACCGCTCATTCTTCAATGCGCTTCAAATTGAACGAAACGCCATGTTTATTATATTATCGCTTATTATTTTGGTCGCGGTCTTTAACGTCATATCAACGATGATTATGTTGGTTAAAAGTAAAACTCGCGATATTGCGGTGCTCAGAACAATGGGCGCGTCGCGCTCTTCTATCACGCGGATATTCTTTATTATTGGCTCAAGTATCGGGTTTTTGGGTACCTTCTTTGGGGTCATGGGCGGTATTTATCTTGCTAATCACCTGCAATGGGTTGCTGATCTGATTGAAAAAATGACAGGAGCCACCGTTTGGGATGCGGAGACGCGGTTTATATCTGAAATACCATCAAAAGTGGATAGTTCGGAAGTGATCGCGGTGACGGTGGTCGCGCTCGTACTTTCATTACTGGCAACAATATTTCCCGCGCTCAGAGCAGCAAATACCGATCCTGTAAAGGCGCTGAAGTATGAGTAACATTATTGAGCTAAATGAGATCTATAAAAGCTTTGATCAGGGTATCCATCACCTAGAGATTTTAAAGGGGATAAGCCTGAATATCGCCAGTGGCGAAGTTGTCGCCCTTGTAGGTGCGTCCGGCGCGGGTAAGTCAACATTGCTTCATATCATGGGGCTGCTTGAGCGTTCTGATAGTGGTGAGGTCATAATGTCTGGCATTCCGACCAAAGATCTTAGCGATATTAAGAGAACTAAAATCCGCCGTCTTGAAATTGGATTTGTCTATCAGTTTCACAATCTTCTGCCGGAGTTTAGTGCGCTTGATAATGTCATTATACCGCAACTTATTGCCGGAACTTCTAAGAAGAAAGCCCAAGAACGCGCTGAAGAACTTCTTAAAAAAATGGGACTTGAAGATCGCGTGGAACATCGCCCGTCTGAACTTTCTGGCGGGGAGCAGCAACGTGTTGCGATTGCACGGGCACTTGCCAATCGTCCTCGTCTAATTTTAGCGGATGAACCAACCGGGAATCTTGACGAAAAAATCGGAAACGGGGTCATGGATATGTTGCTGGCATTGTCAAAAGAAGAGGGCATATCTGCGCTTATCGCCACCCACAATACCAAGCTCGCGCACCGTATGGACAGGATCATAAACTTGAAAGATGGAGTGGTTCAGGATACAGTTTAGTTCAATGACATAAAATGGGTGTAACAATTGAGAAGGTATAATCATGTTGGATATTGGAGAATTAAACTATCTCGCTATTTTGCTGGCAGCGGTCGCCAAGTTTTTTATTGGCGGACTTTGGTTTTCAAAAATTCTGTTTGGTCAGTTGTGGCTGGATGAAGTGGGTCTTAAGGAAGACGAGCTGGGCAGTCCCAGAAATGCTCTGATTACCGGATTCGGTCTTTGTTTACTGGTTTCATTTTCATTTGCAGTGCTTTTACAGATGATGGCTCTTGATCTTAGATCAAGCATAGCGGTTGCGGTGATCGTGGCAATTGGTATCACATCGGCGCAACTCGGCCTTTCCTATGCATTCGAAGGTCGCTCCGTTAAATTATTTTTGATTTACGCCACACAAACTGTTGCTGAATTTGCTGCTGTCGTATTAATATTAGGTTTGATGTAGGGAAGCAGAAAACCACAAATGCCAGACGACAAGACATTCATTCATCTTAGATTACATTCGGCCTATTCATTGGCCGAAGGTGCTGTGCAGATCAAGGATCTGGCTAAACACTGCATCGGTAATAAAATGCCTGCGGTTGCGATCACCGATACCAATAATATGTTTGGTGCGCTGGATGCGTCCCTTAATCTTCCACCGACTGGTATTCAACCGATAATAGGCGTTTCACTGGCTATTCGTCACCAAAAGGACGGTGATAATTTACACCAAAAAGCACCTGAACCGGGTTTTGTGGTATTGCTAGCGCAGTCCCAAGCTGGATACGAAAACCTGATGGTGCTGGTCAGCAAAGCCCATCTGGATTCGGACGCATCGGAAGTGCCGCAAATTGGTATTGCTGATCTAGCGGGCCATACGGGGGATGTCATTTGCCTGACTGGCGGTGTCAAGGGCCCTGTGGGTAAATATCTTCAGGACGGTGAAGATGAAAAGGCTGAAGACTGCCTAAAGTATCTGAATAGTATTTTTCCTGGTCGCCTATACATGGAACTCGCGCGCCACAGTGTGGCATTGGAAGATGCGCTGGAGCCAACATTTATCGATCTTGCTTATAAATATGATATCCCTCTTGTAGCCACCAATCAGGTGTTTTTCCCAAAACGTAAAATGTATGAAGCCCATGACGCGCTTCTCTGTATTGCTGGCGGTAATTATGTGGATCAATCAGACAGACGAAAAGAAACGCCAGAGCATTATTTCAAGTCGACCGCTGAAATGGTTGAGCTTTTTAAAGATATACCCGAAGCAATTGACAACACCATTGTCATTGCCCAGCGTTGCGCTTTTAAAGTTCCGACGATTGACCCGATACTGCCTAATTTTACCATCGATGAAAGTATGGGTGAGGCAGAAAGCTTAAAAAAAGTCGCTACTGAGGGTCTGGAATATAGACTATCCCGTCATGTGTTTGACGGCGAGAACGACCAAGAACTCGGTATACCATATTACGAACGGCTCGAATATGAGCTTGGTATTATCAATAAAATGGGCTTTCCTGGGTATTTTCTTATTGTTGCTGATTTTATTCAATGGTCAAAAGATCATGATATTCCGGTGGGACCGGGACGGGGGTCTGGTGCCGGTTCTGTGGTGGCTTGGGCTTTAAAAATCACAGACCTCGATCCCCTAAAATTCGGTCTTCTGTTTGAACGGTTTCTTAATCCTGAACGGGTATCGATGCCTGACTTTGATATTGACTTCTGTCAGGATAAGCGCGAGTTGGTGATTAAATATGTCCAAGATAAATATGGCCATGATCAGGTGGCGCAGATTATCACCTTTGGTAAGCTTCAGGCGCGGGCCGTGGTCCGCGATGTGGGGCGGGTGCTGCAAATGCCTTATATGCAGGTGGATAGATTATCAAAATTAATCCCCAGTAATCCAGCAAACCCCATGACCCTCAGTGAGGCGATTGAAAGTGAGAAAAAATTACGTGAAGAAATAAGCAATGAGCCAAACACAGCGCGCCTGATCGAAATAGCACTGCAGCTTGAAGGGCTTTTCCGTCATGCATCTACCCACGCAGCTGGGGTTGTTATTGGTGACCGACCGCTTGATCAGCTTGTGCCTCTATACCGCGATCCGCGTTCCGATATGCCAGTTACTCAATATAATATGAAATATGTTGAGCAGGCCGGATTGGTAAAATTTGATTTTCTTGGTCTAAAAACTCTTACCGTGCTCAAAAAGGCCGTTGAATATATAGCCAAACGCAATATTGAAGTTGATATCGAAAATGTCCCCCTTGATGACAAAGCATCTTTTGATCTTATGTGCAGCGGCAACACTGTGGGTATATTCCAGCTTGAAAGTTCGGGAATGCAGAGCGTTCTTATGAACCTGAAGCCGGATATGTTTGAAGATATTATTGCGGTGGTCGCCCTATACCGTCCAGGGCCTATGGATAATATCCCGCGCTATATTTCCTGTAAACACGGTGAAGAGGAGCCGGATTATCTTCATCCATTGCTTGAAGAAATACTCACCGAAACATACGGCGTGATTATTTATCAGGAACAGGTGATGCAGATCGCTCAGATACTAGCCGACTATACACTTGGTGATGCGGATCTTCTTAGGCGGGCTATGGGTAAAAAGATCGCGTCTGAAATGGATAAGCAGCGCGCCCGTTTCCAGGAAGGGGCCGATGCCAAGGGTGTTGATTCCAAGCAAGCAGCGGGGATTTTTGATCAGGTGGCAAAATTCGCCGGATATGGTTTTAATAAAAGCCATGCCGCCGCCTATGCTCTAGTTTCTTATCACACAGCATTTCTTAAGGCAAACTACACGGTTGAGTTTATGGCGGCGATCATGACCCTTGATCTGACCAACACGGATAAGCTTCATATCTTCAAGCAGGAACTGGTCAACCTGAAAATTCCAGTGTTGCCGCCGGATATCAATAAATCTCTGGTCGAATTTTCCGCTGAAGTGATTGAGGGTGAAAATGACGAAGATGCGGTAGGTGGCACCTTAAGCGATGGGCAGATGCGCGGTGTAAGATACGGTCTTGCCGGGCTAAAGAACGTTGGTGTTGCAGCCATGGAGAGCTTAGTGGAAGAGCGGGATAAAAATGGCCCGTTTAAAGATCTTGCCGATTTTTGTAATCGGGTGGACACCCGTCAGATTAATAAGCGTGCATTGGAAAACCTGATAAAGGCCGGTGCATTTGATAGCATTAATCCCAACCGTGCTCAGCTTCATAGTGCCGTTGAAATGATGCTTAGAGAAATGAGCTTGGCGACGCAGGAGCGAAATTCAAATCAGGTTAGCCTGTTTGGTGATCAGGTTGAGGAACAATCAATTATTCTCGCAGAAGTGAATGACTGGGATCTCATTGAGAGACTTAAATGCGAGCAGGAAGCGGTAGGCTTTTATCTGTCCGCACATCCGCTCGATGCTTACACGAGCGTACTGGCGCGTCAGAAAGTGGTGCCAAGCACCGAAATTGAAGAACGTGCCGCTGGCAAAGGTGGGTTTATCAGACTTGCAGGGACCATTCAGGGTATCCGGCGTATGAAATCAAAGAGAGGTAATCCCTACGCCTTCTTAAGTCTTTCTGATAGCTCGGGTGGTTTTGAAGTCACGCTGTTTAAAGAAATTCTTGAGGCTCAGGACGAAATTCTTGTTAGCGGCAATTCGGTCTTGATCAGCGCCGAAGTTAAGCGCGGCGATGATGGGTCGTTAAGAACAACCGCGCAAGGTCTGGAAACCATAGACAGCGTGGCCATGCGCACGGGGACCGGTCTTGATGTCTATCTTAAGGATGCTAGCAATCTTGACGCCATCAAGGAAATTCTAGCAAATCACAAAAATGGACGTGGCCGGGTAACATTTAAAATGAATGTGCGGCATGATGATTTCCCGGAATGTGATGTGGATGTGGAGCTCAGGGAGCGCTACAAAATTTCTCCGTCAATCAGAAATGCCGTTGCCTCCCTCAAAGGGGTCATCGAAGCTAAAGAAATATAATGGCTGATAATTTAACCCTCATTGATTCCGCTTCAATCCTTGTAATTCGAGACAATGAGCGGAGTGGAGCATTAGAGATCCTGATGGTCAAACGTCACGCCGACATAGACTTCGCAGGTGGCGCATATGTATTTCCCGGCGGAAAAGTTGATCCGGATGATCAGAGGCTTTCGCAAAATGTCCCATCCTTTCCTGTTGGTTATTCTGAATTGACGCACACGGCTTTTCGCGAGGTATTCGAAGAATCAGGCTTGCTTGTCGGCCATGGTGTCGACGTTGGTGCCTATAGAAATGCACTGCTCGCTGGAGAAATATCATTTGCTGAATTTGTAAAGAATGCAGATGTCACCTTCAATGTTGAAGACCTTGTCCCCTTTGCTCGTTGGGTGACACCACGGATTTATCCGAAGCGCTTTGACACCCGCTTTTTTCTTGCCCGGGCACCAAAAAATCAGCACGCGAGCCCGGATGGTCAGGAAACTATTGATGCCATTTGGGTGGAACCACTTGATTTCATTGAAAAATGTAGAGGGGAGATTATGTTTCCCACATTGATGAACTTAAAATTGCTCGCTGAAGCCAGGACCGTTGAAGAGGCGATGAACCAAGCACGGGCACGAAAAATCATTACCGTAGAGCCCAGAATTGAAGATGGAATTCGCACTATTGATCCCGCAGCCGGATACGGCGAGGCCGATCAGGGAAATAGCCATCAGGGATTTAAATCGGCAGAGGAATAATTTTTTGAGTTTTTCTTAAAAAAAGCCTTGATATCCGTAGCGCGGGCGTGTATTACCCGCATACTTTCACATGCAGGTATTTGTTTATCCCCTACATATTGGGATCGACACACCGGTGCTCTTAGGAGCTCAGCACTTGCAGAGGATTAACCGGAAAAGGATATTTTATTATGGCTATGCCTACATTTACTATGCGCGAGCTTTTAGAAGCTGGCGTTCACTTCGGACATCAAAAACATCGCTGGAATCCACGTATGGATGACTTTATTTTTGGTGTTAAAAATAAAGTTCATATCATCAACCTTTCTATCACTGTTCCGTTGCTTCACCGCGCGCTGGAACAAATTCGCGACGTAACTGCTGCTGGTGGCCGTGTTCTTTTTGTCGGTACAAAGCGTCAGGCCTCCGGCCCAATCGCTGAAGCTGCAAAACGTTGTGGTCAGTATTATGTAAATCACCGCTGGCTAGGTGGTATGCTTACCAACTGGGAAACAATTTCAAAATCCATTAAACGTCTTAATGTTCTTGACGAGAAACTTTCCAGTGATATTGCGGGTCTTACAAAGAAAGAGACACTGCAAATGACACGTGAACGCGATAAGCTTGAACGTTCCCTTGGTGGTATCAAAGAAATGGGCGGCATTCCAAGTGCTATTTTCGTTATCGATACCAATAAAGAAGAACTTGCTATTGCTGAAGGTAAAAAACTTGGTATTCCAGTAATTGCGATTTTGGATACAAACTGTGATCCCGAAAATGTCGACTTCCCGATCCCGGGTAACGACGATGCAACACGCGCTATTGATTTATATTGTAATCTGGTTGCTGATGCGGTTCTTGACGGTATTCAACAAGAACTTTCATCGCAAGGCGTTGATGTTGGTGCGATGGAAGCCCCGGTAGAAGAAATTCCTGCAGCTGAGGTTGTAGTAGAAGAAACTCCGGCTGAAGCGCCTGCTGAAGACACACCTGCTGAGGAAGTTGTTGTTAAAGAAGAAGCTCCAGCCACAGAAGAAAAATCTGAAGAAAAATCTTCATAAACATTGATTTAAGAACAAGGATAAAATGATGGCTCAAATTACTGCCGCTCTTGTTAAAGAACTGCGCGATAAATCTGGTGCAGGTATGATGGATTGTAAAAAAGCCCTGAGCGAAAACGATGGTGACATCGAAGCCTCAATAGACTGGCTCCGTCAAAAAGGTATTTCGAAAGCCGAGAAAAAATCTGGCCGTGTTGCAGCAGAAGGTCTTGTGGCCGTTGCATCAAGCGGTACTTCCGCTGTTGTTGTTGAAGTAAACTCAGAGACTGACTTCGTTGCACGCAATGAACAATTCCAGACACTCGTTAAAAATATTGCTGATGTTGCGCTTGCAAATAACGGTGATGTTGATGCCACCAAAAATGCAACATACCCTGGCGCATCACACACTGTTGAAGCTGAAATTAAAGATGTTGTTGGTACGATCGGCGAAAACATGAACTTCCGTCGTTCAACTGGTCTTTCAGTATCAAACGGTGTCGTTGCAACATACATCCACAATGCTGTAGTGCCTGGGCTAGGTAAAATGGCAGTACTTGTTGCGCTTGAATCAGATGCTGATTCTGGTGTACTGGAAGCTTTGGGCAAACAGCTTGCGATGCATGTTGCCGCAACAAACCCACAAGCGATGACTGTTGAAGAGATGGATCCTGCTGCTGTTGAGCGTGAAAAATCCGTTCTTGTCGAGCAAGCACGCGAATCAGGCAAACCAGACAACATCATCGAGAAAATGATTGTTGGACGCATGAATAAATTCTATCAAGAAGTTGTTTTTGTTGAGCAGACGTTCGTAATCGACGGTGAAACAAAGATTGCTAAAGTTATTGAAAATGCTGCAAAAGACGCGGGCACAGACATCAAGCTTGCTGGTTATGTAAGGCTTGAAGTTGGTGACGGTATCGAAAAAGAAGAAGATGACTTTGCGGCTGAAGTAGCTGCAATGAACAGCTAAAAAAATATTTAATTTTCGGGCTCAAATTACGGGTTTAGATTTAATCTATTCGTATTTGGGCCCGAAATGTATATAGTGGCCAAAAAAGTGCAAAAACGTAATGGACAACGGCGTCATTTACGAGCAAAGTACAGGTGATATTTTAAGGAGAATGATTTTTATGACGGGCGAACTTCAGTACAAACGTGTTTTGTTAAAATTATCTGGTGAAGCTTTGATGGGTGATCTGGATTACGGTATTTCCCCAGATGTGGTAAAGCGGGTCGCTGAAGAAATTAAAACTGTCGTAGAAATGGGTACTGAAGTCTGTCTTGTTGTAGGTGCGGGTAATATATTTCGCGGCATGACAGGGGTTGCAAGTGGCTTTGACCGCACAAGTGCCGATCATATGGGGATGTTGGCGACAGTAATGAACAGCCTTGCGATGCAAAATGCCCTCGAACAGCAGGGTGTCGACACCCGCGTTCAATCAGCCTTTCCCATCGCATCGGTATGTGAGCCATATATTCGCCGCAAAGCAATTAGACATATGGAAAAAGGTCGTGTCGTTGTTTTTGCAGCTGGCACTGGCAACCCGTTCTTTACAACAGATAGTGCGGCGGCGTTACGGGCCGCTGAAATGGGCTGTGATGCGATACTTAAAGGAACGCAGGTTGACGGTGTTTACAATGCGGATCCAAAACTTGACCCGAATGCGGTGAAATATGATACATTAAGCTATATGGATGTGCTTAAAAATGACCTAAAGGTTATGGATGCTTCGGCGATATCACTGGCTCGTGAAAATGATATTCCAATTTTGGTGTTTTCAATTCATGAACACGGAAATTTTGCCAAAGTATTAGTAGGGGAAGGCCCACATACTAAAATCTGCAATTAATGCAATTATTGTTAATCGTAGAGCAATGATTTGTAACGTATAAAAAATAAGAAAACAGGAGTGATATAATGTCATCTGAACTGGACCTCGCGGACATCAAACGTCGTATGAACGGCGCGATCGAAAATTTGAAAAGTGAGTTTAAAGGCCTACGAACGGGCCGGGCTTCGGTGAACCTTCTTGATCCGGTAGTGGTTGATGCTTACGGCGCGCAGATGCCGATTAACCAGGTTGGAACAGTTTCAACGCCGGAAGCTCGCCTTATCAGCGTCCACGTCTGGGATAAAGGGCTTGTGGCATCGGTTGAAAAGGCTATTCGCAATTCCGGCATTGGCCTAAACCCAATTGTTGATGGGGATACACTTCGTATTCCTATTCCTGAACTCAATGAAGAGCGCCGCGTAGAGCTAACAAAACTGGCAAAGAATTATTCCGAACACTCGAAAGTCGCCGTGCGAAATGTGCGCCGTGATGGCATGGAAACCATTAAACATATGGAAAAAGATGGCGGTATTAGCCAGGATGAACAGAAAATTCTGGGAGATGATATCCAGAAGCTTACTGACGATGCTGTAAAGGCTATTGATGAGGTAACGGCTTCTAAAGAAGAAGAAATTATGCAGGTATAGTGAAAATATGTTGCTGGTAAAGGAAGAAAATAAAGTAGTAAATAATGCTGATCAGGCAGAGAATAGCCTGAGGCATATAGCTATTATTATGGACGGGAATGGCCGCTGGGCCAAATCACGCCGTCTTCCAAAATTTGCTGGTCATAAAAAAGGTGCGGATGCTGTGCGTGGCATTGTCGAGCAATGTGCTGACCTTGATATTGATTATCTTACCCTTTATGCCTTTTCATCAGAAAACTGGAACAGGCCTGTTGAGGAAGTCAACGATTTGATGGGGCTTCTGAAAATTTATCTGACCAAAGAAATTGCGGAGCTTCACAGAAAAAATATCCGCATCAGTTTTATTGGCAGTCGTGAGCGGCTGAGCAAAAACATCATCTCACTCATTGATGACGCCGAAGAAAAAACCCGAAATAACGATAAACTTCGCCTGACACTTGCCCTTAATTATGGCGGGCAGGAAGAAATCGTTTGTGCGGCAAAAAATATTGCTAAAAAAGTTCAGGAAGGCGTACTTGATATTGAAAGTATTGATGATAAAACCTTTTCGAATAATCTCTATACTGGTGATATGCCAGAACCTGACCTTATAATCCGCACCAGTGGTGAAAAACGCCTCAGTAACTTCATGCTTTGGCAGGCAGCTTATGCAGAATTCGTGTTTCAGGACGTTTTATGGCCTGATTTCACTAGGGAAAGCTTGCTAAGTGCCATTGATGAATATCACAGACGAGACAGGCGATATGGCGCCAGACCATAGTCAAAAAACACCTCTGAAAGCTAACAAGTTGCTGACCCGGGTGTTGTCCGCACTTGTTATGTTGCCCATTGCTGTGTTTATTATTCTTGGTGGCGGCATCCCGTACTTTATTCTCATCACGCTTCTTACAATTTTAATAATTTCTGAGTGGAATGGAATCTGCGAAGATAAACCTCTTTCATTGCTCTTTGCTGTACAGACCGTTAGTGCGGTTTTGTTGTTGGTTGAGATTAATTGGGGCAGTCCCTACGTGATGGTTTCTCTGGCCAGTAGCCTAGTGGCAATTGTAGCGGTGTCATTTTTGGTCAAAGCGAAAGTAATTTGGGCGATAGCTGGTTTCCTTTATGCTTTGGTACCCTCTGCAGCATTTTTATTGATTGGTGAAAATATTGGTGGGCAGGTGGTACTCTGGATGATGATTGTGATCTGGTCTATGGATACGGGCGCGTATTTCGTTGGTAAAAATATCGGTGGTCCAAAAATGTCGCCGACCATTAGCCCTAACAAAACATGGTCTGGATTAATAGGCGGTGCCATAACGGCAATGATAGTCGGCTACCTTTATGCCCGCTTTTTGGGTGACCAAAATATACTGTTATTTAAAGATGCCACAATTCTGCTCATTTTGAGTGGTTTGTTTGCAATATTGAGCCAAATTGGCGACTTGGCTGAATCTGCGGTAAAAAGAAAGTTTGCCGTCAAGGATTCGGGATCGATCATACCGGGGCATGGTGGTGTCATGGATAGGGTCGATGGCGTGTTATTTGTCGCTCCGGCTGTTCTTGCGGTCGCTTATATGTTATATGCCTGATGGTTGGAAAATAAGTTATTGAAATGGATATGAGTTTACCAGATTTAGATCGCCTTAAATTGGCATCAACGCAAACTAAAAAGACTGTTTCTATCCTTGGCTCAACAGGTTCAATTGGATGCAACACGCTTGATCTGGTATCCCGCGACAGAGACGCCTATGGGATTAAAGCTCTGACCGCTCATAAAAATGTTGCGAAGCTCGCACAGCAGGCAATAGAATTTAACGCAGAGATGGCGGTCATTGCTGACGCCACACTCTATAGTGATTTGAAATCGGCACTATTGGATACAGACATAAAGGTCGCTGCAGGTGAACAGGCGCTCAACGAAGCGGCGGATATGCCTGCTGAATGGGTCATGTCGTCAATCGTCGGTGCCGCAGGACTTAAGCCAACACTTACCGCCGTACGCCGTGGCGCAACAATAGCACTTGCCAACAAAGAATGTCTTGTTTGTGCTGGTGATTTTATGATGGATCAGGTCAGAGAATATGGTGCAACTATGCTGCCTGTCGATTCAGAGCATAATGCCATTTTTCAAATTTTTGATTTTGATCATCCAGAAACAGTTGAGAAAATAACCCTTACGGCGTCAGGCGGGCCATTTTGGAATAGAGATGTTGCCGATATGACGATGATTACACCTGAACAGGCGGTAAATCACCCTAATTGGTCCATGGGGGCCAAGATCTCGGTTGATAGTGCGACATTAATGAATAAGGGGTTGGAGCTTATCGAAGCGTATTATTTGTTCCCGGTGAGAAAAGATCAGCTTGATATCATTATTCATCCTCAATCTATTATTCACAGTATGGTTTCTTACATGGATGGCTCCGTGTTAGCGCAACTGGGAACACCAGATATGAGAACTCCAATTTCATATGCCCTTGCTTGGCCAAATCGCATGAGTACACCATCAAAGAAACTTGATTTAACTGAAATTGGTACTTTGGACTTTAGCAAGCCTGATGAAGCACGTTTTCCATCACTGAATATTACACGAGAAGTGTTGCAAAATGGGGGAAGTGCGCCTACTATCCTCAACGCTTCAAACGAAGTTGCTGTTTATGCGTTCCTCGAGGGGAAAATAGGGTTCCTAGACATTGCTAAAATAGTGGAAGAAACTTTAGACAAAATAAGTTTTCACAATATGACAAGCTTAAGCGATGTTCATGATGTGGACGATAATGCGAGACGAGTTTCGAGCGAGTTAATAACAGGAATAATGAATTAACATGGAATCTATTTTACAATTTGTGCAAACAGCCGCGTCGTTCTTGGCTATCTTGACGATACTTGTGTTCGTTCATGAGTGGGGGCATTATATAATAGCACGAATAAATGGCGTACGTGTCGAAATATTTTCCGTAGGATTTGGTCCTGAAATTTGGGGATTTAACGATAAGAACGGTACGCGATGGAAGTTTAGTTGGGTCCCGCTTGGCGGTTATGTCAAATTCTTTGGGGATGCGTCTGAGGCCAGTACACCAGACGCCAGCTTGGCAACTATGAGTGAAAAAGAGCGCGAAGAAGCATTTCATTATAAGAAGCTGCATCAAAAGGCTGCCATTGTCTTTGCTGGTCCAGCGGTGAACTTTCTTTTCGCTATTTTGATTTTTGCGGGCCTTTATTTTGCCCATGGCCGTTTGGTTAATGCCCCGGTTGTCGGAGATGTCATTGACGGTAGCGCGGCTGCCGAGGCTGGTATAATAGCTGGAGATAGAATTGTTTCCATAGACGGTGAAGACATCTCAACCTTCAATGACATAAGCATCATAATGGCCTTCAAACTTGAAAATGAAGTCGACGTGGTCGTCCGCAGGGATGAACAGTTGATCAGTTTGAACTTTGAATTAGGAGTTATTGATGAGACAGATATTCTAGGCCAATCGATACAAAGAAAACTGATAGGTATTCGAAATATTCCAGAAGAAATGGAACTGGTGAATTACGGTTTAATCGGTGCTCTCTGGCAGGCGACGATTGAAACCAAGGAAATAACAACTAGAAACCTGACGGGTATCTGGCAGATGATTATAGGCAAAAGATCCGTCAAAGAGCTGGGTGGTCCAATAACAATTGCACGGGTTGCGGGCAAGACAGCAGAATACGGTATTAACTCGTTTCTCAGATTTGCAGCCCTTATTTCAATCGGTCTTGGAACAATTAATTTATTCCCGATTCCCGTGCTAGATGGTGGACATTTACTCTATTATGCTATAGAGGCAGTGAGACGAAAAAAAATGAGTGAAGCCGCACAGGAATTTGGCTTCAAAATTGGAATTGTGCTTGTATTAAGTTTAATGGTGTTCGCGACCTTTATTGATATTTCGCGACTTGGTTAAACAATGTGTTTTTTGATAGATATAGATAAAGTAAGGTTTGATTTAGTGATATTGAAGCAACATAAAATTACTTTAATTTGTTTGTTTGTTTTGTTTGTGCAATCTGCTCTAACTTCGCTTAGTTGGGCGCAAACATCAACAGTTGGTGCTCCATCATTTGCACCGGAGATTTCTATCTCGGGCATTGAAGTTAATGGCAATCAACGTATTGAGCAATCAACGATTGAGAGCTACCTGCTTTTAAATATCGGTGATACCTACACTGAACAACTTGGCGATGCATCATTAAAAAGGCTCTATAATACAGGCCTTTTTTCAGACGTCGATGTGGGACGTCGGGGCGATACACTGGTTATTTCGGTTGTAGAGAACCCAATCATTAACAGAATTGTGTTTGAGGGTAACAAATATAAGGACGATGAAGACCTTTATGAAGAGATTCAACTTCGTCCTCGTGTAGTTTTCTCACGAGCGAGGGTTAGAGCTGATGTGCAAAGGATTTTGGAAATCTATCGGCGTGGCGGACGTTTTGCGGCAGCTATCGAACCGAAGGTTATTCAGCTGGAACAAAACCGCGTTAATTTGGTTTTCGAAATTTCTGAAGGTGCGAAGAGCATAATTGGAAAGATAAACTTTCTTGGAAACGAGGTCTTTGACAACAATATCTTGAGATCAAAAGTAGTGTCAGTAGAGAGCCGTTGGTGGAAATTCCTTGCGTCGGAAGATACTTACGATCCTGACCGATTAAATTACGATCAACAGCTCCTTCGCGACTTCTACAGGGAACAGGGTTATGCTGATTTTAGAGTGACTTCTGCTGTTGCAGAACTTTCTCCTGATAAGGAGTTCTTCTTTATAAACATCTCCGTTGAAGAAGGTGAGCTCTATAGTTTTGGAGATATCTCAATCGAAAGTCAGATTGACGAATTAGATCCTGATATTCTTCAGCCAGCTCTTTTCACCAAAAAAGGTAACCAATACGATTCTACAGCCATTGACGGCACGGTAGAGATGTTGACCGAGATAGCAGGACTTAGAGGGTATGCTTTCGTTGATATTCGTCCGCAGGTGAAAAGAAACCGCGCAGAGCGCACAGTGGATATCATCTATGTCATCAATGAAGCACCAAGAGTGTATGTTGAAGAGATAAAAATTATCGATAATGTGCGAACCCACGACAAGGTAATAAGACGGGAACTTCGTCTGGTCGAGGGCGATGCCTACAACTCATCAAAGTTGAATCGTTCAGAGATTAGAGTTCGGGCACTGCAATTTTTTAAGGAAGTTGCAATTGAGCAACTTGAAGGAACAGCAGCGGATAAAACGATTTTGGAAATTACGGTAGAGGAGCAGCCAACGGGTGAGCTTTCTGCCGGACTTGGTTATTCGAGTTTTGAGGGTCTTATGGTCAATTTTAGTATTGCTGAGAGAAACCTGCTCGGTAAAGGCCAGTTTGTAAGGCTTGGCGCGCAAGTATCGAAACGCCGCAAAGAGATTGAATTAGGGTTTACAGAACCGTATTTTCTTAATCGAAGAATGGCGATCGGTGCGGACATATTCCTGCGGGACACCAATTTTATTGAAAGTGGATTCAGGCAAAAATCAATTGGTACCTCGCTGCGAACCGCATTCCCGATCACTGAGTATGTGGTCATGAACCTTAACTATAGTCTTGTCAAGGATACGGTTGTAACAAGCTTCTTTACTGATAGTCCTTATATAGCAAATAGCTCAGGTGATTTTATCACGTCTTCAATTGGTTATGGTTTGTCCTACAATTCTCTCGACAATCCTCAAAAACCAAACAGAGGACAGTTGCTTTCATTTCAACAGGAATTTGCAGGGGTCGGCGGCAACGAAAAATTTATCAAGTCGGTAGCTAAGTATGATCTGTATATTCCTCTAATTAAAACTTGGGTGTTTAATATCGCCTTAGAAGCAGGACATATTCAGGGCCTGGGCCGTGATGTGAGACTCAATAGGCGTTTCTTCCTTGGAAATCCGCGGATGCGTGGTTTTAAAGAAGCAGGTATCGGACCGAGAGAATGGAAAGATTCGTTTCAGCAACTCTATTCAGGCTTCTCTCTAGGCGGAAACACTTTCTACACCACTAAAGCTGAGCTCTTTATTCCTCTTGGAGGAGGGGCAAGGGACCTCGGAATTGAAGCGAGCGCGTATGTTGATGCTGGTGCGCTATTCAATATTGATGCAGAAGATAGTTTGATCTCTGAGACAGGCGTGCTATATACCTTGCTCGGTAATACGATGACGCCAAGAGTATCTGTCGGTATCGGGTTTTCATGGGCTTCACCATTTGGACCATTTAGAATTGATTTAGCCAAGGCAATCAGAAACCAACCTAGTGATGAAACGGAATTTTTCCAGTTTAATGTCGGAACGAGATTTTAAAATGACTAAAATTATGAATGTAAAAAATATTTCAGCGGCTGTTTTGGCAGTCTTTTCAGTATTATTTGTGAGCAATGTTGCATTATCACAGGAAATACCAACAGCAAAGATTATCGTAGTTGACAATCGAGTGGTTAGCACCAATGCAGCTGTTGCAAAAGATATCAATAGACAGGCCACACAAATCCAAACGCAAATGGAAGCTGAACTCAAAACTAAAGAAAACGCGTTGAGAGCAGAAAATGAGGACCTGAAGACTAAGATAAATATCATGCCTCAAGAATCCTATAATCAATTGCAGCAACAATTCCAAGTTAAGGTCAATGAATATCAGCAAGATGTTCAAATTAAAAATCGTCAACTTGAAATCGCTATAGTCAATGCAAACGCTGAGATTGAGCGCGCTCTTAAGCCGATCCTGCAAAATATCCTTAAGGAAACTGGTGCGACTATGCTTATGGATAAAAATCTTATTCGTGAGCAGGTTCCAGGCCTTGATGTTACAACCAGAGTTATTGAACAACTTGACCTTGCGATGCCTTCAATAACAGTTGAACTTCCACCTGTGCCTGAGGCTGCTCCGGCACCTGAGGCTGCTCAAGCCAACTGATTTGATAGAAAATATGATGTTAGAAAACCTGCCTCTCTGGAGGCAGGTTTTTTTATTTTATATTGATGCTTTCAAAAAATTTTCGATCAATTTATACTAGAGAAAAATTATTTAAAGATGGAAAGATAATGACAACAGCTACACAGAAAATTGATGACATAGACATCAACAGAATTAAAGAATTAATCCCACATCGTTATCCTATGTTGCTGGTTGATAAATTGCGTGATATTCATTTGGGCGAAAAGGCGGTGGGCATTAAAGCTGTAACCATGAACGAACCTTTTTTCCAAGGACATTTCCCAGAGAAGCCTGTTATGCCAGGTGTGCTAATTATTGAAGCGATGGCGCAAACTGCTGCGGCGCTTGTGATGTTGAGCCTTGGCGAAGAGGCGGAAGGTAAGTTGGTTTATTTTATGTCGATTGATGGGGCTAAGTTTAGAAAGCCGGTTGAACCTGGTGATCTTCTTGAACTTCATGTACAAAAAGAACAAAGCCGCAGAAACATCTGGCGTTTTTCAGCTCAAGGCATAGTAGGTGACAAGGTCGTGGCCGAAGCGACATATACAGCAATGATAGCAAACTGATCCGATCATGAGCGATAATTTTAAATTACTTCACACGATGATCCGGGTAAAAGATTTAGATAAGTCCATCGCCTTTTATTGCGAATATTTCAAAATGAAGTTGATTAGACGTAAAGATTATCCGGGCGGCGAGTTCACTCTGGCATTTGTTGGTTACGGCGATGAACAAAATAATACCGTGATTGAGCTTACCCACAATTGGGGCCGTGAGGAAAATTACGACCTTGGAGATGGCTTTGGTCATCTGGCAATTGGCGTGCCTGATATTTATAAAACCTGCGAAGACTTAGCGCAGGCTGGACTCGAAATTCCCAGACCACCTGGACCCATGAAGCACGGTGGAAGCGTGATCGCCTTCGTTAAAGATCCAGACGGATATATGATTGAGCTTATCGAAAAGAAATAAAAAAACCCGGCCTGATTGAGCCGGGTTTTATTTTAAAATCTATATTCTATTACCTTTTATCAAGATCAATATAATTACGCTCAACTTCACCAATGAACAATTGACGTGGACGTCCGATTTTTTGTTTCGGATCAGTGATCATCTCACCCCACTGCGAAATCCAGCCCACAGTGCGCGCCAAGGCAAAAAGTACTGTAAACATTGACGTTGGGAAGCCCATGGCCTTGAGAATAATTCCAGAGTAGAAATCAACATTCGGATATAGTTTCTTCTCAATAAAATAAGGATCTTCAAGAGCAATCCGCTCAAGTTCCTTGGCTACATCAAGAAGCGGATCATTTACGCCCAACTCTTCAAGTACTTCGTGTGCTGCTTGTTGCAGTACTTTAGCACGTGGGTCGAAGTTTTTATAAACTCTGTGGCCAAAGCCCATAAGTCGGAACGGATCGTTCTTGTCTTTGGCTTTTTTAATATATTCCGGAATATTATCAACTGTGCCGATTTCATTGAGCATGTTAAGACAAGCTTCGTTGGCACCACCATGAGCAGGGCCCCAAAGCGATGCGATACCCGCAGCAATACAAGCAAATGGATTGGCGCCAGATGAACCAGCAAGTCGAACGGTTGACGTTGATGCATTTTGTTCATGGTCCGCATGGAGGATAAATATCTTATCCATAGCGCGGGCAAGTGTTGGGCTTACCACATAGTCTTCGCAATTTGGAACGCCGAAAGTCATATAAAGGAAATTTTCAGCATAGTTGAGATTATTGCGCGGATATACAAATGGTTGGCCAATTGAATATTTATAAGTCATAGCGGCGATAGTCGGGATCTTCGCAATCAAGCGGTTTGAAGCCACGCGACGCTGCGCGGGGTCGGTTATATCAGTGCTATCATGATAAAAGGCTGACATGGCACCAACCACACCGCACATAATTGCCATCGGGTGGGCGTCACGACGGAAACCACCGAAGAAACGAACAAGCTGTTCATGAACCATTGTGTGATAGGTAATATCCTGTTTGAACTTTGAATTCTGCTGTTTATTTGGAAGCTCACCGTACAGAAGCAAGTAGGCCACTTCTAGAAAATCACTTTTCTCAGCAAGCTGTTCAATTGGGTATCCACGGTAAAGAAGCTCGCCCTTACCGCCATCAATATAAGTGATTGCGCTTTCACAGCTGGCTGTCGAAGTGAAGCCAGGGTCATAGGTGAACATGTCCGTATCGCGGTAAAGAGTACTGATATCGATAACATCTGGACCTGTTGAACCGCCATATATTGGTAGCTCGTAGGTTTCGCCGCGTACTGATAGAGTTGCTGTATCGGTCGCCACTGTTTTTTTATATTTATTTTCCATTTGTTTCCATCCTTCTGTCTGTTTTCCGCACTTGAGGCTGAATTAGACCTCAAAACGTTTATTTATCGGTTTTATACACTGTCTTCTTAAACAAATTATTTACATTTTGATGAAAATAGCGATTTTTTAGCTCTGATCCTGGATCCGGGCTAAACTTTCGCTTCTTCCAAGCCATTCGAGGACTTCAGCTATGCCAGGGGATACATTACTGCCCGTAAGTGCCGCCCGAAGGGGCTGCGCGACTTTACCAAATCCTATTTCTTCGCGCTCAACGAAATTCTCTATTGCTGATTGCAAATTTTCTCTACTCCACTCATTTACACCTTCAAGATCATGGTGGATTTTACTTAAAGTGGTTTTTCCTTCATCGTCTAATGATTTCATCGCTTTAGGGATGATCTCTAAAGGGCGCTTGGCAAATAGAAACGTGGCGTTTTCCGCCAAATCAATAAGGTTCTTGGCACGGTTCTTCAATTCAGCCAATGCTGATAATAATTGCTCTTTCTCATCGTCGCCAAGGGGGCGGCCAATTTTCTGTTCTAAGAAAGGTAGGCAGCCTTCACGTAGCGTTTGATCACTGGCGGTTTCGCGCATATATATGCCATTTAGATTTTCAAGCTTGGTAAAATCAAATCGCGAGGGCGATTTTCCAACACCATCTAGATCAAACCATTCAATCGCTTGCGCCTCCGATATAATCTCGTCGTCGCCGTGGGCCCAGCCAAGTCGCAGCAGATAATTTTTTAATGCATCCGGCAAGTATCCCATATCACGGTAAGCATCAACACCAAGCGCACCGTGACGCTTGGAGAGTTTAGCGCCGTCTGGCCCGTGAATGAGCGGTATATGGGCATATTCAGGTAGATCCCAGCCAATCGCATTGATCAACTGAGCCTGACGAGCGGCATTGGTGAGATGATCATCACCACGAATAATATGGGTCACGCCCATATCGTAGTCATCGACCACCACGGAAAGCATATAGGTCGGTGTACCGTCCGCACGCAGCAGGATCATATCATCCAGTTCTTTATTTTGAACCGTAACATCACCCTGTACATGGTCTTTGATCACGATCTCGCCTGTTTGAGGTGCCTTAAAACGAATAACTGGATCAACTCCCTCGGGGGCGTCTGCAGGATCGCGGTCGCGCCAGCGGCCATCATAACCAAGTGTTCTGCCCTCTGCTTTGGCTGCCTCACGCATATCAGCGAGTTCCTCTTTAGAGGCATAACATTTATAGGCTTTACCTTGCTCAAGAAGGCTATGGGCTATCTCAGCGTGCCTTGCGCGACCTTCATATTGAAACACCGTTTCGCGGTCGCCCTCCAGGCCGAGCCAGCCCAATCCATCAAATATGGCTTCGACGGCTTCTGGCGTTGATCTTTTACGGTCAGTATCTTCGACACGGATCAGGAACTCACCACCATGATGGCGCGTAAACAACCAATTGAACAGCGCCGTTCTGGCACCACCAATATGTAAGAAGCCCGTTGGGGAAGGGGCAAATCGTGTTACTACTTTCTTCATTTGACTGACCATGAAGCTCCGAAAGGGTTAAATTTAGATTTTCCGCAGTGAGCCTTTTGAAATGCATATGAAAATGCTCAAATGATTTAAATACCAACACTGCTTGATTTTGTTGTGCTTTTACTAGCATATTATTGGTCGAAAATGGAAGCTTTTTCGTAATTTATTTTTGTTTCTGATGGGGGAATGACATTATTAGACATGCTGAATATTTGAAACAAGCTTTCTACCGCGAACACGAGCAATATATCCTTATGGTTCCAATATTGCTCAGTCTTGGCGTCGGGGCATATTTTTCAAATATTTTACAAATGCACGTGACCTACAGCGCTGCAATCGCAACTATCTTGTTGGTACTTGCTATTTTTATTGGCCGAAGGCTTCCTCTACTGAAATATATTCTGCTTAGCATCTTTTTTATCAGTGCTGGGTACGCGCTCGCTGGTTACCGTGTTTATTCACTGGCGACGGTTACCCTAGATAAGGAATTAAGACCCACCAATATCGAAGGAAGTGTTGAACGGGTACATATGTATGAGGACGGTAAAATTCGCCTAACTCTCAAGGATACCGTGATCCGTGGCACTGAACCACTAACGTTAGTCAATGTGCGGGTCAATAAATTTTATGACATGCCCTATCCCGGTGACCGCATTAAAATCCGTGCTGGGCTTATGCCGCCGCCGGGACCAAGTATGCCGGGTGATTATGATTATGGCAGGCAAGTCTGGTTTCAGGGGCTTAGTGCTGTCGGCTATTCGGTCTCGGCCCTTGAAATTACAGAAAAGAACCAAGGGATGGCGAGGAAGCTAAGCGGACTTCGCCAGCGCATGGCAGAGCGGATAAAGGTACAAATTCCTGGTGAAGCCGGAACGCTGGCCGCTGCATTGATTACCGGCATTCGTGGCGGCATGCCAGAAGCGCTAGCCGAAGCCATGCGCAACGCTGGTCTTGCCCATTTGCTGGCGATTTCCGGGCTTCATATGGGGCTGCTTTGCGGAGTTGTGTTTTTTGCCGTCCGTTTTGGGCTTTCACTGGTGCCATCGCTGTCGCTTAATTATCCGATCAAAAAATGGGCCGCTGTGGCAGCGTCTCTGGCCGGGCTTGGCTATCTTTTTATCAGTGGCGCATCGATCCCAACCATCCGTGCCTTTATTATGGTGATCATCGTATTTTTGGGGGTGATGACCGACCGCAAGGCCATCTCGCTACGTCTAGTGGCCATAGCGGCCATTTTTATCCTTGTCACCACGCCGGAGGCTCTCGTCGGCGTTAGTTTTCAAATGTCTTTCGCGGCTGTTGTCTCTTTGGTGGTCGTATTTGAGCGTTTCGGCAATGATTTTATGAATAAATTTCGTGGTGATGCGCGCTTTCGACAAAAGTTAACCTATTTCATTGTTGGTAGCTTATTTACATCGATGATAGCAGAAGTGGCCATTGCCCCGTTTGCCCTATATCATTTCAATAAAATTGTTCTGTTTGGCCTCCTTGCCAATTTGATCGCAATGCCAGTGATGGGGTCATGGGTGATGCCGTGGATTGTGGTGACTTTAGTATTGATGCCTTTTGGACTTGAAAATCTGGCACTTATACCTATGTCCTGGGGGCTTGAGGTGATTATGGCGACAGCTTACTGGGTTTCGGAACTGCCGGGAGCGACCCTTGAAATCCCGGCCATTGATCTACGGGCACTGGTGTTTTTGGTTCTTGGTGCACTGTGGCTTGGAATCTGGAGGTTAAAATGGCGTCTTGCAGGAATTCCCCTGATGATGGTGGGAGTGTTTTTTGCCTTGAGTTATAAACAGCCGGATATACTAATCGATAATGCCGGTAAAACCATTGCTTTGCGTGGCAATGATAACAGCCTCACTCTTTCCCGGATGAATGGCAGCCGTATCGTCAGGGACCGCTGGCGGCAACGTTACGGCCTTAAGGAATTAGTGCGGTGGGACTATGAAAGTTTTACACCGGAACAAGCACAGGGCAGGGAACTGAGCTGCGATACTTTCAGCTGCCTTTACCGGCCAGCGCGAGTTGATCATTTGCTTGTTTCTCTGGTGCAGGATGAATTGGCTTTACCCGAAGACTGTCAAACGGCCGACGTTCTAATCAGCCTGGTTCCTGTTGAAATTAATTGTCCGGCAGATGTGGTTCTGGACCGCTGGGATTTCTATAATAACGGCGGCTACGCCATCTGGCTTCCGGATGAAAAAGGTGGTGAAGTCAGGCTTGAAAATGTAAAGGAAAGTCGCGGCAATTTTCCTTGGGTGAATTAAAGCGATCTACATTGGCTAGTGAAATTCCTTATTCGGGGCTGGACAGGTAATGTTTTCCAGACTAGAATATTTGTGATCACAAATATAGTTGGGACAATCAATGCTTAAATCATTTGATAAAAATGCGAAAATAAATGAAATCGTCGCGACCCTGAAAGAAGAGGGTGGAGTCATCATTAAAAATCTTTCTAATCAAGATGTTATCGATAAAGTGAATGCTGAGCTGAGATCACATTTTGATGATAAAGGTGATGATTGCCAAAGCGATTTTAACGGCTTTAACACCAAACGACTGGATAGCATATTAGCGATATCGCGGACGTCTGCTGATTTAATTGGCCATGAAATCATTATGCAGGTCGCCGATGCGGCCCTGAAACCATTTTGCAGCAATTACCGTATTGGCAGTTCAACCGCAATAGAAATTTGTCCCGGTGAGAAGGCGCAGGAACTACACCGCGATGATGAAATTTACCCGCACCGGATGCCGGGCGTTGAATTT
The DNA here is from genome assembly GCA_963976585.1 of uncultured Kordiimonadaceae bacterium. Lineage (GTDB taxonomy): Bacteria > Pseudomonadota > Alphaproteobacteria > Sphingomonadales > Emcibacteraceae > Pseudemcibacter. The sequence goes on along the minus strand of CAXBLS010000004.1, from coordinate 2,121 downwards.
CAGGTAGCGGCTCTTTGGGCGCTGGACGATTTTACCATTGAAAATGGTGCAACACAGGTCATTCCCGGCAGCCATAAATGGCACGATGATGACGTGGAAAATGCAAAAGCGAAAGATGTCAGTCAAGCGGTTATGCCCAAAGGATCAGTACTTATCTATTTTGGTACGACCGTTCATGGTGGCGGCGAAAACCGTTCTGATAAACCGCGCTCGGCCCTTGTTACCACATATAGCCTTGGTTGGTTGCGGCAGGAAGAAAATCATTATCTTACTATCCCGAAGAATATCGCAGAGAGTTATCCGGAAAATATCCGCCAGCTCATGGGCTTTGCGTCTTATAGTAAAATACTCGGAACCTACCCCGGTAGCAGGGTTGCAAAGAAAATCAGTTAGATGGTTCCTCGGCCAGTATTGCCTTACCACGAATTTTATCGAGCAAGTCTTTTGCGTTCTGCTGTGACCTGGTACTAAAGGCTATAGTGCCTCGTTTGGCATTAATGATTATTGGCAACCATTCAATCAAGTCTGGTGTTTGCGTAAAGCGTTCATAAACAAGAAGGGCGTCAACTTCCGAATAGCTGACGTCACGAACAAATTGGTTGAATTGATCTGGTGCAAGTGTGCCTGCATAACGGTTTTGATATTCCGTTTCGGCGTTAAACCTCAAGTGACTAAAGGTCTGTGAAACCTCGATAAAATCATAATAATCCGCGATTTGATTTCTGAGTTCTTCGTCTGCGATCAGTTCAAGGTTGCCACTGAACTTAATTTCTTCAAACGTATTGTTGCTCACATTAACGACGATGGACGCACCAACGGAGGCTACGGAGGTTATAAACCGAGTTGGATCTTCACGGACGAGATCTTCTTTATCCAATGTCTCAAGTAGAAACTGGGCATTTTCAATGCTTCGGTTGTTGCTGTTTAACACGCCATCGAAAAAGCGAATATCTTGCTCTAGTTCGTCGGCGATCCGCTCAAGGTAATTTTTGCCTTTCTTAGCGTTTTGACGTTCCACATTCCAGTTGTTCAGTTGAAAACCAATATATATACCAAGGATGACGACAAGCATATCAATGCCGACGGCTACCCAATTTTGATCAACAACATGTTTTGTAATACGGCGAAGGAGCATGGAGGATTATTCCATAGGTTTTAATTTCATTTTAACCAGTAGCGACTGATAACGTGGCTCATCTCTCACCAGATCTAGAAATGGAGAAACCATTATGCCTCGTAAACCGGGATCAAGCTGTTTATAAGAGGTTTCCAGCCATTCAAGACAATTTTCGATTTCTCCACGAATGCCATAAGCTTCGGCTATTTGGTATGCGCTATCGTCTGAAGCCTCTGAGATAAGTTCGTTCAGTTTTTCATCAGAAGCTTCTATATTGCCCATTTTATGATAGGCCATTGACTGTAATTGTGGGTTAAAGGCTTCGTCATTGATCAATTTTGCGTCATTGAGCGCGTCTTCATATTTGCCCAGTCTAATATTTATAATAGCGCGGTACATACGCAGTGATAAGCTTTCAGGATTAAGAGTGAGAGCGAGATTTGCAGTTTCCAACCCTTTTTGTGCATCACCCATAAATGTATAAACACGGGATTCCTGCACACGGGCAGCAATATTCAGAGGGTCCAGCTCCACAGCTTTTTTAGCTTGCGAAATGGCCAGGTCATAATCGCCCATATCTGATGAAAACTGACTTAGTTCCCGGTATACGCGGGAGTCATTTGGATTTAATGAAAGCGCCTTATCCAGATCATTTTTTGCGCCGGCAAAATCATAGGCAAAAGCGCCTCGGATATTTGCTCTAACCATGTAAGCCGCTGCAAGATTAGGATCTAGTTCGATAGCTCTATCAATTGATTTCTGAGCAATCGGCACTCCCTCGCTCAATGTATAATAGGCGATTTGCGTCATACCAGTGTAAATGAGAGCGCGCATGGCATGTGCGGGAGCATAGTTGCCGTCAAGAGCAATGGATTCGTCGATTGCGGCAAGTGCGGTCATTGCTTCTTCATCTGTGTTGGTATTTGACCACAACTGAAACCCTTTAAGGTAAGCGGTATATGCTGCTGGATTGGTTGTCGATGTGACCAATGATTGCATTGGCA
>CAXBLS010000003.1:0-63220 GCA_963976585.1 uncultured Kordiimonadaceae bacterium | reverse complement strand
TCCTCAATAGCGTCACCCTGCTCTATCATTTTCGTAAAACGCTGATCGCACCGTGCGTAGAGCTCAGCTCGGTCCCGAAGAAGCACATGATTGCGCATCTCAACATCTTCATCTATCAGACCGCCGCTCGCAGGTTCGCGTTGCCAATCAGCGAGACTTTTTCCGGTAGAGAGAACCACCTCAAGGGCACGCGATATACGCTGGCTATCGCCCGGTGCAAGACGGAGTGCCATTTCAGGATCAAGTTCAGTTAATTTCTTATGAGCTGCTTCAGCACCGTCTACGGTTACTTGATGTCTTATGTCTTGTCTTATATCGTCATCAATTTCCGGGACTTTGGAAAGTCCGTAAACAAGTGCTTTTAGATAAAGACCGGTACCGCCGACCACGATCGGCATTTTGCCCCGCTTCCAAATGTCATCAATAACAGCGCGCGCCAGATCACGCCAGCGTTCAGCAGAACAGGGATCGTCGCCTTTCAAAACCCGGTAAAGATGATGGGGCGCCACGTCCATTTCATCCGCATCCGGACAAGCAGTTAAAATATCAAGTTCCCGGTATATCTGCATACTATCAGCATTGACGATCTCGCCGTCATGTTGCTGCGCCCATTTTAACGCCAGAGCGGATTTGCCGCTGGCTGTTGGTCCGCCAAGGATCAATATCTTTCTATATTGCAAAATTCCGGTTCCCTATTGCATTTTGATATTGTAGATATAGCAGCTGACGAATAAATTCTACAGGCTAAATCGATGACCCAGGTGCTCACTCTTATCTCCAACACTAAAGATGCGGCGATATCAGACGAAATCAAAGACAAATATGTAAGCGTATTAAATGCCACTTACAGCAACTGGCTAAATAACAACGTTGCGGTGGACATCTTCTTTGACGGCGACGTTCCTGATGAGCTAACGCAAATGCTCGAAGGTGAAAAATTTGATTCTGCCATTCAAGACCCCATCACCCGCCGCAAGATGCTTCTGGTTGCAGATATGGATAGCACCATAATAACCGTTGAATGTATTGATGAGCTTGCAGACTTCCTCGGCATAAAAGATAAGGTGTCTCATATCACGGAAGCCGCTATGCGCGGCGAGATTGACTTCAAAGGAGCGCTTAGGGAACGCGTCGCTCTGCTAAAAGGTTTGAAAGTGTCCGACCTTGAAACTGTTTTTAATCAACGGGTCAAACTTACACCAGGAGCCGAAGCGCTGGTCAAAACCATGAATGCAAATGGCGCAAATACGGTGCTGGTGTCCGGTGGTTTTACTTATTTTACCGGGCGCGTATCCGAACTTACGGGATTTCAGGTAAACAGAGCCAATATTTTACTTCACGAAAACGGCGAACTCACCGGAAAAGTCGGCGAACCAATTGTTGATTCCGATACAAAAATAAATACCCTACGCGAATTCCAGCAAAAGGCAGATCTTGAAGACTTTGAAACCATGGCTGTTGGTGACGGTGCTAATGATATCCCCATGCTCGAGGGCGCCGGAATTGGAATAGGTTATCGCCCCTTCCCGGCAACTGCAGAGGCAGCAGACGTGGCAATCAATCATGGTGATCTTACTGCGCTGCTTTATTTACAAGGTTATGTGATAAGAGATTTTGTAGAAAATTGACATTATGCTACACTCGAGAAAATTTTATCGGGAGCTACATAATGAAAAAAACCATCTTCGCCTCACTCACTTTAACCGCCTTGCTTGCGATGCCAATTCAGGCACAGAGCCAGGAACTCGACAAACTCATATTGCCGGATGGGTTTTCCATCGAGGTTTATGCCAAGGTGCGAAACGCCAGACAAATGTCCCTAGGCGATGATGGAACAGTTTATGTGGGTACGCGCAGCCGCGCTGGTGGCCGCATCTTTGCAATCCCTGACGCGGACGGTGATGGTAACGCGGACGAAGTTATCACAATCGCTGGTGGATTAAAAACGCCGTCTGGTCTGACTTATCACAATGGCGATCTTTACATTGGTGCTATAAGCCGCATCTATAAAATCAGCGATATCGACAACAACTTCCGAAATAGCCCAGACCCAGAGGTGCTTTATGCTGATCTTCCAGACAAAACCCACCATGGCTGGAAATTCATTGAATTTGGGCCAGATGGTCTTCTTTATATTCCTATCGGTGCGCCTTGTAATATCTGTGAGCCAGACGAAGAGTTCGCCACCATTAACACCATGGATGTCAATAATCCCGACGCAGGTATCACTCAATATGCCAAAGGTATTCGAAACACTGTTGGATTTGATTGGGACCCGGTAAGCGGTGATCTGTGGTTTACTGATAACGGTGGTGACGGCCTTGGCGACGAAATGCCGGCGGACGAGCTAAACCGCGCCCCGACAAGCGGTCTTCATTTTGGCTATCCTTACATCCATCAGGGTGATACACCGGACCCAAAATTTGGTGCCGGGAAAAGCCCGACGGACTATACCGCACCAGCACAAAATCTTGCCCCCCATGCCGGTGCCGTTGGTATGGCCTTTTATAAAGGCGATATGTTCCCTGAAAAATATAAGAATAATATCATCATTGCTGAGCATGGTTCATGGAACCGTACAGACGAAGCGGGACACACGGGACACATGCTTACCCTGGTAACGGTTCAGGACGGAAAAGCCGTTGGTTATGAACCCTTTATCACTGGTTTCCTGCAAAATAACGAAGCCTGGGGCCGACCATCCGACGTGCTTGAGCTTAAAGATGGCAGCCTGTTGATTGCAGACGATGAAGCCGATGTGGTTTATAAAGTGACCTATTCTAAGTAACAGGAAGTTATTAGACAGGCGATTTTAAGTAATTGGTAACCCGTTTTGTAGTAAAATGCTGAAAACGAAGGACAAAATTATGAAAAAAATACTCGCACTATCTGCTCTCATGCTGGGTTTGGTTACTCCGCTTCAATTTGCTATGTCACAAGGACAACCATCTGATGGCTTCTATGTCGGCATCGATGGCTCTTTTGACCAGCTCAAAGATAACATCAATGCGACGCCAGATAACATCTATAATGCAGACGGTCCTGCTGTGGGACTTTTTGCCGGATACAGACAATCACAAGGTCGATTTACCGTCGCTGCTGAAGCAAGATATGGTTATAGTTTTGCCTCTGAAGAAACAACCGTTGCTCCAATTGATGGTTTTGCGCTCACCCATGAATTTGGTGCAGCTGTTTTACCTGGTTTCTGGGTTAATGATCAGCTTATTGTCTATGGACGCATAGGTTTTACCAACGCGACCCTGGTTGATACAATTTCCGACATAAAATTCACCAACACCGATAGCGCCGTTGAATATGGTGGCGGTGTTGAAATTTTCGCATCTGAGACAGTGTCCGTACGCGTGGAATACACACGGGTCAAATTTGAAGGCATGCCAATTTTAACATTCAATGCCATAAACTATTCAGATTGGGGAATAACACGAAACCGCTTCAGAGCTGCTATCACCACAGCATTCTGATAAAATCCTAATAAAGTAAAGGCCGGATCATCATCCGGCCTTTTTATTTGCTTTTAAGATTTTAAGTAATTCAGCATGGTATCCGCATCGGATACTTCGAATGGGTCGGTTGGACAGTTATCGTCATAACCAGCTTCACTGAATACCTTAACGATCTCGCCGTCATCAACCAGCATCGAATAACGCCAACTGCGCATACCGAAACCAAGATTTTCCTTATTCACCAGCATACCCATTTTGCGGGTAAATTCGCCGTTACCGTCAGGAAGCAAAAACACATTCTTTGCATTCTGGCTTAAACCCCACTGGTACATAACAAAGGCATCATTTACGGATATGCAAACAATGGCATCGACACCCTGAGCTTTGAAGTCTTCATATAGCTCTTCATAGCGCGGAAGGTGGCTTGTTGAACAGGTTGGCGTAAAGGCACCGGGCAATGAAAAAACCACCACTTTTTTACCTTTGAAGATTTCATCACTGCTTAAATCTTTCCACTCAAACGGGTTAGAGCCGCCGAGAGCATCATTTCTTACTCTTTTTTTAAAAGTCACGTTTGGAACTTTGGTCATCACGATATCCTATTCTATGTTATTTCAGCATGTTATATATTATATTAGAATTACTATAAAGTGTAAAATGAAATAATAATAAAAAATAACTGTTACTTTTGTCTATTGAGTAGAACGCGAGTAATTCGCGATTAAAAAAATCAAATTGAACCGCTGGGTTTATAGTCCAGCGTTCAAGAACATTAAAATCTTGGATTTTAATGATAGGTATGATTATATACTGGAAATTTATTAATCCTATTTTATTATTAATCGAGAGAAGATCATATGTCATCTAACATTACCCGCCGTGACTGGCTCGTTGGCGGCACCGCCCTCGCAGGAACGATCGTTGCTGCAAATATGGCAAACGCACAAACTGTACCAATGCCAAATCTAAATCCTACCCCGCAAAATCCGATCCGTGCGGGATTTAATGAAAATGTTTATGGTCCGTCTCTCAAAGCTAAGAAAGTAATGGAAAAGGCCGCTGAAACAGCTCACCTCTATGATTTTTTTGGTCAACGTACATTAAACCAACTAATCGCAAAAATAGAGGGTTTGCCAAGCAGTCATATCGCCATTGAGAATGGATCAACCCCATTTTTAGAGAAATCAGCCTTTGCCTGCGCCATACAACGAGGAAAAGTTCTCGCCCCTGCCCCAACATATAATAGTGTCATCGGCACAGCAAAAATGATAGGCGTAGATGTTATTAGCGTGCCTGTTGGTGAAGACATGGCTATTGATCTTGACGCCATGCGTGCGGCGATGACAGATGATGTCAAACTTGTTTATCTTTGTAATCCAAACAACCCGATCCCTTCTATAATTGAAAAAAATGCACTACGTGAATTCTGCCTTGAAATGTCCAAAAAGGCACTCGTGGTCATTGATGAAGCTTACTATGAATATGTAAACAATCCAGATTTCGAGTCCATGAAGGATCTGGTAATTGAAAATCAAAATATCATCATTTGCCGAACAGCATCAAAAATTCATGGCTTTGCTGGGGTACGCATCGGCTTTGCCTTTGCTCATCCCGATACCATGAGACTTATCGCTGGACCATTTAACCTATCGCTTTCCAATGTGGCAGTAGCCGGTGCTATTGAAAGTTATCAGGACACAGAATATCAAAACTTCATTAAACAGAAAAACAGGGAGTCCATGGACATACTTGAAAATATGTTTGAAGAACTTGGACTACACTATATAAAATCAAACTCAAACTTTGCCTTTTTCCACGCTGGTCGACCATCGACGGAAATCGCAACCAAACTCAGAGAAAACGGTATTATGAGCGGCCGACCATTCCCACCGTTTACCGACTGGGTCCGCATGAGCACCGTTAAACCAGAAGAAATGCAGTATGTGGTAGATGTGTATAAGAGAGAATTCGGTTAATAGCAGCGACAGTTATCATGCACACCTAAAATGGCTGGATTATTATCCAGCCATTTTTTTGGCTATTTAATGTTTGCACATTGAATTGGTTTGTGACTATATTTGTTATATTATAGCAATAGACCGTAATGCGTCTGACAAAATATAGAAAAACCGAAAGTATACTAGGTATGACAACCAATCTCACTCGCCGTGAATGGCTTGCTGGCACAACTGCAGCCAGCAGTTTTCTTCTTTCAGGTGCTGCCGCATCAGCACAAAGCTTTATCGAGCCAAATGTGCACCCAACCGCGGATAATCCGATCCGCGCTCATCTTAATGAAAATGTATATGGTCAGTCCTTAAAGGCAAGAAAAGCGATTGCCGCCGCCGCTGACGATTCTCACAAATATGCATTTCGCGACATATTTGCCTTGCAAGCCCTTATGGCAAAGCTTGAAGATATACCTAAGGAATATGTAGGCCTCGGTGCCGGGTCAACCGAATTTTTAGAAAAAGCAGCCGTTTTCAATGCCGTTGCCGGCGGCGACATTTTGCTACCAACCCCAACATACGGCGACATTGCCCGCTTCAGCCGTACTCTTGGATCAAAACTGATTGAGGTTCCAGTCGGCGATGATATGCATATCAATCTTGACGCCATGCGCGCTGCCATGACTGATAACACCAAGCTTATTTATCTTTGTAACCCTAACAACCCGATCCCAAGTATTATCGAAAAAAATGCTCTGAAGGAATTCTGTAATGAGATGTCGGAAAAAGCGACCATTCTTATAGATGAAGCTTATTACGAGTATGTGGACAATCCCGATTATGAAAGCATGATCAGTCTTGTCAAAGAAAACAAGAATATCATCGTCACACGCACCGCATCGAAAATTCATGCGTTTGCTGGTATGCGCATTGGTGTATGCTACGCCCATCCGGACTTTATAAAGAAAAGCTTCGGCCTGTTTACCAACACACTCAATCTTCCAGCCATGCGCGGTGCCATGGAAAGCTATCAGGATTTTGAATATCAAGCTTTTCTAAAGCAGAAAAACAAGGAATCTCAACAAATCATTTCTGGCATGCTTGAAGATCTGGGACTTGAATATATTAAGAGCAACGCAAATTTTATATTCTTCAATGCCGGCCGGCCATCACCAGAAGTGGCAGAGGTAATGAAAAAACATCATATTTTAACAGGGCGTCCCTTCCCACCGTTTACAAACTGGGTAAGGTTAAGTCTGACAAAGCCGGAAGAGATGCAATATTTCACGGAGAAATACCGCGAAGAATTTGGCTAACACAGGGAGGAATAAATGACTAAAAATATCACGAGACGGGATTGGCTCGTTGGAACTAGCGCTGTCGCTGGCGGTATGATGTTAGGAAACACTGTATCCGCACAAACCATGAGCGATTTTACAGCATTTGGCGAAGCGGTCACTCCAGAGAACCCCATTCGAATGACCAACAATGAAAACCCCTACGGCATAAACCCAAAAGCTATGAAGGTCATCATAGAAGCTTACAAGCGCGCCCATACCTACAACTTCACCACAAGGCGGCAACTCATCGAAGTTATTGCTGAAATGGAAAACCTGCCTGTAGATCATATCGCCGTTGGTGCCGGTTCGGGTGAATATCTTGTGGCAACGGGTGCCCTTTGCGGCATGACCGGTGGCGATCTGGTCGCTCCTCACCCCACATTCGGAGGCATTTTAAGAAGTGCGCGAAATTTTGGTGCCAATGTCATCAGCGTTCCCGTTGCCGACGATATGTCGATTGACATGGACGCAATGCGAAAAGCGGTAACCGATAAAACAACATGTATTTATTTCTGTAATCCGAACAACCCAATTCCAAGCATTATCGAAAAAAACGCACTTGAAGAGTTCTGTCTTGAGTTTTCAAAGAAGGCTATGATAGTGATAGACGAAGCCTATTATGAATATGTGCGCGACGATAACTTTTCAAGCATGGTTCACCTTATAAAAGATAATCCGAATATAGTTATCTTGAGAACAGCTTCAAAAATTCATGCTTTTGCAAATGTTCGCATAGGCTTTGCCTTCGCACACCCCGATACCTTGAAAAAACTACTCATGTTCCGCTCGGGCACCACAGCCTACCCATCACTTATGGGCGCGATCGCCAGTTACCAGGATAAAGACTACCCAAAATTTGTTGTCGATAAGAATTATGAATCGCTAAACATTCTTTATAAAATGTTTGACGAGCTGGATATGCCCTACGTGAATGCACACGCGAACTTCGTTTACGCAAATGCGGGGCGTGACGCGAATGAAGTGCGAAACAAGCTTCGCGAGTCCGGCATTCTGATCGGCAGAAAATACGAACCATTCCCCAACTGGATCCGCATAAGCACGGCTAAACCAGAGGAAACAGAATATATGGTCAAAGTTTACAAGAGAGAATTTGCTTAACTGAAGGGAAGACAAATGAGAGAACTCACAAGACGTGACTGGCTTATTGGCGGCGCGGCAATGGCGGGCGGTTTAGCACTGGCAAATAGTGGAACGGCGCAAAGCTTAACAATCGATGGCTATGTGCCAACACCGGAAAACCCAATTCGATTTAGCTCAAACGAAAATCCCTATGGTATCAACAGGGCAGCACGAAATGCGATGATCAAGTCATTTGATTTTTCTCATCTTTACGGCGGCAAAGGCCGACGTGAACTGACCCAGCTCATCGCCAATCAGGAAGGTGTCGCACCAGAGAACGTGCTAACAACATCCGGTTCTTCTGAAATTTTGCACACACTTGCACTACTGACAGGAATTGAGGGAGGTAGTATCCTTGCACCGGATCCAACATTCGATAATAATTTTATGAAATATGCCGACCGTATGGGCATCAATAAAATCCGTGTTCCCGTCGCCGCTGACATGAGCATCGACCTTGACGCTATGCGCGCCGCGATGACCGACGACGTGAGAATTATTTATATTGTAAATCCGAACAACCCAACACCGACGGTTCTTCACGCTGACGAACTTCGTGAATTTTGCCTTGAAATGTCACAGCGTTGCTACGTATTTATTGATGAAGCTTACTATGAATATGTCAGTGATCCCAATTACGAGACGATGATCCCATTGGCTATTGAAAATGAAAATATCATTGTCACCAGAACCGCGTCTAAAATTCACGGATTTGCCGGTGTTCGTGTCGGATTTGGCTTTGGCACTCCGGCGATGCTCAAAAAAATTAACGACAAAGTCACTGGCACCGTCAGCACCATTAGCATTAACGGTGCCCTGGCAAGCTATCAGGACAAAAATTATATTGATTTTGTCATCCGCAAGAACGCTGAATCCCTTGATATTCTCTATAAACTATTTGAAAAACATAACCTGAGATATATTAAATCAAATACAAATTTCACCTATGTGGAAACAGGCATAGAGGCCAGTGAATTTGGCCAGAGATTTAGAAAATACGGTATTCAGGTGGGACGTCCGTTTCAGCCATTCACAAAATGGTGCCGAATAAGTACTTCAAAGCCTGAAGATACCCAGTATCTGGCCGACTGTTATGAAAAAGAATTTGTCTAAACTTCAAAAGGATAATTGAATGAGAGAACTCACAAGACGCGACTGGTTAAGGGGCACATCATCACTGGCCGCTGCGAGCCTCGTATATGCAACAACGGCTCAGGCACAAAGCGTCACCGTTAAGGGATATGTACCAACTGCGGAGAACCCCATTCGGATGAGCTCCAATGAAAATCCGTACGGCATTACGCGTTCCGCCAGAAGTGCCATGAATAAGGCATATGATGTTGGTCATCTATACGGTGGTTCCGGTCGCCGGGAGTTAATACAGCATATCGCTGATCTTGAAGGTATCCCGAACAGAAATATTTCATTAGGCACAGGATCAAAAGAATTTTTAAAAGTCTTGGCACTAATCACGGAACTCGACGGTGGCACCGTTATGGCTGCCAATCCAACTTACCATGATCTTGTTCGGTACAGCGGTTGGATTGGTACCAAGATCAACTGGATTGATGTTAAAAAAGATGACATGTCAATTGACCTTGATGCTATGCGCGCTGCTTATACGGATGAAGTAAAATTAATTTACCTATGTAATCCAAACAACCCAATCCCAACGATTATGCACAAAGATAAATTACGTGAATTCTGCGTCGAAATGTCGAAGAAATGTTACGTTGTCGTTGATGAGGCTTACCACGAATATGTGACGGACTCCAATTACGAAAGCATGGCAAAACTTGCCGTTGAAACAGATAACATGATCGTGACCAGAACCGCATCGAAAATTCACGGCTTTGCTGGAATGCGGGTTGGTTTTGCATTTGCCAAAGAAAATCTGCTCAAATTAATGAGAGAACGTGTCACTGGCACCCTCAGTACGCCAGCGGTTCATGGTGCGCTCGCAAGTTACAGGGATCAGGAATATATTGATTTTGTCATACGCAAAAATGCGGAAGCCTTGGACGTAGTCTATAAATTATTTTCTAAGCACAGTGTCAGATACATTAAAGCGAACAGTAACTTCACTTTCTTTGAAACCGGAATTGACTTTGCAGAGGTGAAACAACGCTTCCTAAAACACGGGATCAACGTTGGTCGGCCATTCCCACCATTTCTCGATTGGTGCCGCGTCAGCACGGCAAAACCGGAAGATATGGCCTATTTCGCAGAAGTCTATGAAAAAGAATTTGTAACGTAATCGCGTCTATCATATTGATTTTAAAAAGGCATTGCTAATTCTTGGCGATGTCTTTTTTTTACAAAAAACGAAACGCGTGACATTTTGGAAAATAATGTTACTTTGGTTACATTATTTCATTACATTTTTGATATAGGGAGCACAAAATGGCGAATGATATTTCAAGACGTGATTGGCTTAGAGGGGGCTCTGCATTAGCCCTTGCTATGGTCATGGGAAGTCGCGCGAACGCACAAAATATGGCTGTACCTGGATTTGTTCCAACTTCGGACAATCCACTTAGACTAGGCACAAACGAAAATCCTTACGGTCTTTCCAGAGCCGCACGCAACGCCATTGTAAACTCCTTCGATACCGCCCACCAATATGGTCGCGGCAGTCGTATGGAATTAACAGAGTTGCTAGCCGAGATGGAAGGCGTTGAAACCAAGAATATTACCTTTTCCGCCGGTTCGGGTGAGGTTTTAAAAACACTCGGCCTGATCACAGCCGTTGAAGGTGGCCGCGTTCTTACAGCGGAACCAACATATCATGATCTTACGCGGTATGCAGAGCGACGCGGTGTTCCGGTGACGCGTGTGCCTGTTGATGAAAATATGACTATTGATCTGGATGCCATGCGCGCCGCTTATACAGACGATGTCAGCATAATTTATCTTGTTAATCCCAATAACCCCCTTCCGACAATTATGGAAAAAAACAAGCTTAGGGATTTCTGCATTGAAATGTCACAAAAATGCTTGGTGTTCATTGACGAAGCTTACCATGAATATGTGGATAATCCCGATTACGAAACGATGGTGCCTCTTGTCACCGAACATGAAAACATAATGATCGCCAGAACGGCGTCTAAAATCCACGCCTTTGCCGGTGTTCGTCTGGGTATTGCTTATGCATCAGAAAAATGGATTAGAAAACTTCGTGAATTCATGACAGGTTCCGCTAGTCACTTGGCGATTAGTGGCGCAGTCGCGAGCTATAAGGATACCGAGACCAAGGCTTTCCTACGCCGTAAAAATCAGGAATCGTTGGCAATCGTCTATGCACTGTTTGATAAGCACAATGTCAATTACGTTAAATCCAATGCCAACTTCGTATTCTTTGAAACAGGTATAGAAGCTCAGGAAGTCCGAAAAATGTTTAGGGATAACGGCATTGCAGTTGGCCGTCCCTTCCCACCGTTCACCACGTGGTGCCGCGTCAGTATGGGCAAACCGGAAGACATGGAATATTTTGCTCAAGTTTACGAAAAGCTATTTATAACCAGTTAAACGCACTCAATTATTATCAAAGGCATCGTTCGGTCGGGCGGTGCCTTTTTTTATTTTAAGTGACAAGTTCATATATATTGATATCCTAATTTTGTTCAAAAAAACTGAAGGGAAATAATATGACTAAGATAACCAGACGTGACTGGCTCATAGGCGGCACCGCACTGATCGGTGGTGCTGCACTGGCGGCCAATGCCCACGCACAAAGCATTACCATTGAAGGCTATGTCCCGACACCTGAAAATCCAATACGGATGAGTTCAAATGAAAACCCCTATGGCATTAATAAAAAAGCCAGCATCGCCATGTGCAAAGCTCATAAATATGGCCACCTATATGGTGGTGGTGGCGCCGAAGGACCGCTTACAGAACAAATCGCCGGGATGGAGAATGTCCCGACCGAAAATGTCATGGTTGCTGGCGGCTCCGGAGAAATCCTAAAGACGCTTGCTCTTATGGTTGCTATGGAAGGCGGTAAAATCCTTGCCCCAAATCCGACATACGATGATACCTTCATGGATTATAGTAATCAGCGTGGTATTGAAAAAATATGGGTGCCAGTCGCCGAAGATCTTTCCATTGACCTTGATGCCATAAAAGCCGCCTATACGGACGATGTCAAAATTATATATCTTTGTAATCCTAACAACCCAATCCCAACGGTCATGCACGGTGAAAAGTTAAAAGAATTTTGTAAAGAGATGTCTCAGAAATGCTATGTTTTTGTCGATGAGGCCTATTTCGAATATGTCAACGATCCCAACTACCAAACCATGATCCCGCTAGTCACTGAATATCCAAATGTAGTGGTGACCCGTACGGCGTCAAAAATCCATGCGTTCGCCGGAATTCGCATCGGTTTTGGTTTTGGTTCCCCAGACATGCTGGCAAAAATAAAAAGTCTGATGACCGGATCAATCAATGGTCCTGCCATGTGGGGCGCTATTGAAAGTTATAAAGACACTGAATATCAACAGTTTGTACTGCGTAAGAATGCCGAAGCGCTGCAGGTACTTTATGATTTCTTTGACAAACACGGCATGCGCCACATCAAATCAAACGCCAACTTCACTTTCTTTGAAACCGGCATGGATTCAGCGGAAGTAAATAGACGGATAAGACAGCACGGCATTGCGATCGGAAGACCGTTTCCACCGAAACTGGACTGGATGCGGATTAGTACCGCAAGACCGGAAGATATGAAATATTTCACAGAGGTTTATGAAAAAGAATTCTTCAGTTAAGCAAATAAAAAGGGCGTCCTCATCAAGAAGACGCCCTTTTAAAAATAAGGGTTAAATATTAGGCGTTTTCTTTGATCCAGCTCTCGAAATCGCCTTTTGATGTGTTGCCCACTTTCATAGCTGCAACTTCACCATTTTTAAACATAAGCATTGTCGGAATACCGCGCACACCATATTTTGTTGGTGCTTCAGGGTTTTCGTCAATATTGACTTTTGCAAACGTAACATCACCCATGTTGTTTGACACTTCCTCAAACACGGGACCAAACTGTTTACATGGTCCGCACCACTCGGCCCAGAAATCGACGATCACTGGTTTGTCTGAGTTTAATACTTCCGCTTCAAATGCGTCATCTGTTACTGCAATAATGCTCATCATTTATTCCTTAAAAAAGATATTTCATATGAATAGAACTTAGGAACCCTCACCGCAACCGTCAAGGGGCAAGATCACTAAAAACTGATTTTATTTAACATCTCTTCAGGAATTTCCATCAAGCGACTTATATCTGTCCATAGAAGATAGGTTCTTATCCTGTAATCTGGATATATTTCCCCAAGAACGGCCCGATATGCTGCCATCTGTTTTGTGTAAATCCCAGGAATATTTTCCACGCCGTCCGGCGGTGGTCGATTGGTTTTATAATCAATGATCAGAATCTCATTTTCACGGACAACCATCCTGTCAACCTGACCACTTAGGCTAAAGCTGCCGATCTGGCCAATCATCGGCACCTCAGAGCGGCTATCCGGACCGAACAGTCCTTCTAGATCAGGATTTTCAAGGACCGCGAAGACCTCGTTCGTAATAGTAGCAACATCTTTTTCCGAAAGCTCGTGAACGCCCTGCCTTAAATATCTTTCGGCTGCTGAACGCCTTTTTTCTTGACCTCTTTCCGGAAGCACTTCCAGTAATTTATGGATCAGGCGACCACGATGATATTTTTGTTTATCCCTTTGCATCTGCAGCGCAATTTTAAGGGGACTACGGACAACGTCTTCTTTGTCATCCAACCGCGACGGGCTGAGCGGCTTGCTAGGCACTGGTTCCGCCATCGGCGCATCAAGTGCCCATTTTGGCAGGTCCAAAATAATATGTTGCTCTTCTCGCTTTGATGCCTTTCCGCGTTCTTGCATCTTGGCTTCGTGCTCTCGTCTCAATATGGTATCTTGACCATGTTGGACCTCTTCGGTCCCATCCATTTTTGAAACGGCACTGTGGATTAAATTGTACCAGCAATCATCCTTACGACCATTTTTGTCCTCCCACCCGGTAACATAGAGCCTGTCTTCCGCACGGGTCATCGCCACATAGAGAAGTCGTTTGTTTTCATCTTCAATGGCACGTTTACGTTCCTCATAGGCGGTTTTGCCAGCACCAACACGGCTGTCTTCGTTTCGCACCCACAGTAGATTTTTAGCTCGGTTTTCTTCGTACCAGAAAAGGTTATCCTGCATTTTTACCGACTGACAAGTATCTGGTAAAAAGACAATTGGTGCCTGAAGTCCTTTTGCACCGTGAACCGTCATGATCCTCACCATGTCAGCGCCGTGCTCCATTTCCCGTTTCACTTTAATTTCACCGCGTGAGATCCAACTTAAGAAACCCTGCATGGATGAAATGTTATTCTGCTCATATTTCATAGCCTGATTTAAAAACTCGTCAACAGGATCATTAATTTGTTCGCCCAGACGAGCAATTAACTTTTCTCTCCCGCGAAGTGGGCCGAGCAAATAAGTGAAAAATTCAAATGGTGGATGAAAATCTGCGTAGTTGGTGAGCTTGGTGAGATAATCTACAGCCTTTTGATAAGATGTTCTTTCCGCTCTTCGGCTAAAAAGTGCGCTCCATAATGTCTCTTTATTGCCGCGCGGGTTTGCCAGATCGAAAAGATCCTTTTCACTCATACCAATAAACGGACTTTTAAGGACCACAGCCAACGTCAAATCATCGCTTGGAAGCAGGGTAAAGTTAGCAACCGCCATAAGATCCATCACCGCCAATTGGTCCGTGAGCACCATTTGATCAAGACCCGCTACATTTATGTCTCGTTCTTTGAGAGCTTTGATCATGTAATGAACAAATTCTTTGCGTTTCTGCACAAGGATTAATATATCACCTGCCGTAATAGGTCGACCTTTAGACGCCAGTATCTCTCCGCCTTTAATCCACGCCGCTATTTGGTCCGCTATTTTTTCGGCGAGCTTGCTTTTGGGATCATGGGCGGGCTTTTGGATGACTGGGGCTGACCATCCCTCCTCCTCTTCATCGTCTTCGGAAACAATTGGTTCCCAAAGCTCAATCAGGCCCGGATCACCTTTTCTGTGGGTATCATGTTTGATTTCAGTGTAATCAAAAGAAATTGCTCGTCGATGATCATCCGGGTCAAAGACCGCATCAACCACCTCTAGAACCGATGACGTAGAACGAAAGGAAAGGTTCATAGGAACAACAGAAAATTTAAGTTCAGCGTCCTTCGCCTGTTTTATGAAATATTCTTTATTTTCATCAAATTTTTTCGGCTCCGCTTTTTGAAAGGAATAAATGGATTGTTTTATATCGCCAACAGCAAAAATGGTTCTTGGATTTTCTGAAAGATCGCTTTCGTCATGGGTACCAAAGCCCGTAAAAAATTCCTGGGTTATTTTTCGGATGATGTCCCACTGCACCGGATTGGTGTCCTGCGCTTCATCAATTAATATATGATCAATCCCTTCATCCAGTTTAAAGAGTATCCAACTGGCACTCACATTTTGAAATAACCCGCTTACCTTTGATATAAGATCATCATAATCAACTACATTCCGGTTAGTTTTTCGCCTGTTATATGTTTTGATCAACTCAAATCCAATGCGCAATATGGTGATGGTATTTTCATAAAGCGTATAAGCCTTTAGGCGTTCAACGACAAACTTGACCCGGTCGGCTTCCTTTGAGATCACGTCATAAATTTCAGGATAATCTTCACTCAGTTTTTTGGTCATAAAACTGGCATAAAACTCATCTTTACCAGTGAGATAAGCCCTCTTATACTCGTCAAAATATTCCACTCTATTGTCAACGGCCTTTAGCCATCTCGAAATTAATTCACCCTTGCCAATATCCGTCTTTGTTCCCTTAAGCAGCGTTTCTGACGCTACTTTTAGGCTGGCCCTGTCAAAATTAGTGTCATCAACTGCCGCCTCCAAGATTGTTTCACGGCTATCTCCACCCGCGAAACCAAGCAGGTCTTTCAAACCTTCAGATACGACAGAGAAAGATGATGAATTTCGTTTAAAGAGCTGCTCGATGCCTCCTCGTTCGTTAGTCAGGTTTTTCATTAATTTTGTAAATGTTTCCTCAGCGAGCGTGCCAGATAGATAATTGAGCGCATCGCTCAAGGTTTCATTGGTTCCACTATCGATATCAAGCAACATCTCATCTTGGGAATGTCTTAGGTGTTCATTTATGGTAATATCATCGAGAAGATCGAAGTTGGGAGATACATTTGCTTCTATTGGGAAACGACCGAGCAATGATTGACAGAAGGAATGAATGGTTTGAATTTTGAGACCGCCAGGCACATCAAGTACATAAGCAAATAACTTTCGTGCCTGCACCATTTGTGTATTCGTCGGCGCCATACCAAGCACATCATTAAGTTCTTTGTGAAGTTTGCTGTCACTTAGAGATATCCAATTGGCGAGCCGCTCATTAACCCTAATGGCCATCTCGGCCGCGGCGGTATTCGTGTAGGTTAGACAAAGTATCTTATCGGGCCTACTACCCGATAACATCAAGCGCAGCACCCGATTAGACAGCACAAATGTTTTGCCAGTGCCCGCTGATGCGCCGACCCATACGGAGGCGCGAGGATCAGATGCTCTAAGTTGTTCAGGCGTCTGCGTAACCATTAACCATCCCCCCACTCTTTGGTGCGGGCCAAGTGATCATATTCCCCATACCCTTTGGAAACAGGATTAGGCTTGTTGAGATACGGTGTCTTGGGAAGATCAAATGTCGTCACAAGCTTCACAAGACCGTCATAGGCGTTGTTCGCCAGTTCCATAGCATCAGCATTCGCCTTTCCTTTTTGTGACGCGCTGAAGTTCTTAATGTCACCCGCTGTCTCGCCGCCCGATAGTTTCCAGTAGGATAACTCACTTACCGTCGTCGGCTCAATCAGCGCAAAGCCACCCTTGGCGGCAATTGCAGCTTCCAACGTTAACTGCGGTGCAAAACCGGCTTTTAATTCGCGAATGGTTGGCGCGCCGCCAGTTTTATAATCAATAATGCTCAATGTGCCATCTTCAAACTTATCAATTCGGTCAGCTTTAGCGGTCAGGGAAAATTTACCAGCTGCTAACTCTAAATCAATTTCCCCCTCTGTTTCCGTGGCAATTGTCTTAATGGTTTCTCTGCGGCTTCTTTCTTCTTCAACGAACCATTTAGCGATTTGTTTGAACCGCGGCCACCAAAAGGCCCTAACCGTTGGCCGATCAATGGTTTTATCAAAGTAATTCCTACCAATACTGACCAACCTTTCTTCAGCATCGTCAGGTAGATCATCTTTATAATGGCTCATGAAATCTTCGAGGATTTCATGGATGATAATGCCTTTATCTATCGCTCCGGGATCCTGGTCAAGGTCATCTATTTTCTTCAAGCGCAGGATTTTCTTGGCATACAGTGTATAAGGATCGCGCATCCATTCCTGTATTCGTGAAACTGACAATTCACGGGGACGCGACGACACCGGCGGTGTCGGTTTCGGCGGATCAATGACAATTGGTTTTTCTGGCTTATCCAGTTTTTCGTACCAGTTTAACCATATATCGCTTATTTTCTCGTGATGGTATTCGCCGACAATCGCATGCAGGCGGTTTAACCACCTTGATTTTACGGTTGGGGTGCCATCAACTTTTTCTGATCTGGTTATCACGACATTTTCTGCCGATGCCGTCTGGACAAAATCATGCGCGCTCAGGCCGATTTTCTGCTCAAGTCCCGGAAGGCCAAAATCCCGGCGCATTGGCCTGCTCATCCACGGATCTGCCGTCGGTTCAGGTGGCCAAATCCCCTCATTTAATCCGGAGAGGATCATAAGGTCCGCATGTTGAAGACGTGCTTCAAGTGGCCCCCATATATTAAGTCGCGGATGTTGTCCATATTTGGAACGGACCGTACCTGAACTCATAAACTGCTCAAACAACGCCGCATATTGATCCGGTTTGAACTCCCTTAAATAGGGCGCTGCCAATTGCAAATCTTCGATCAGTTTTGCCGCTACCTCACCATCATCGCCTTTCCAAAGTCGCGTCGCGCCATTCTCATCGTTTGTTGCTGCAAGCTTTTCCGCCATTTCCATATGGGCGATCAGCAATTCCCCGAAATTTGCGTTACCCTGCATCACTTGATCGAAGGGCTCAATGATACCTCTCAAATCTTGCCACCACTCAAAAAGACGGTCATCAACACTGCTTTCATGGGCAAAAAGTTGATCAATTCCGTCAAGGCCCGGTGTTGGCCTTGGTCCCCGAAGGTATTTATGTTCAAATGTACGGACGGTTGCGCGAAAATCGGCAATATCTGATCCACCTGCCATGAGCGGATGTTTTAGCGCACTCATCAGTGAAATTGGCGTATATTGATCCGCAACCATCTCAGCCGTCAGACGCAGATAAACACCAACGGCAGTATTAAAAAGTGGCGTGCCTGCACTATCATCAATATCTATATTCCAACGGGCCAGTTCCCCCGCCACCTGTCTTGCCAGCATGCGGTCAGGTGTTACTAATGCCGCTGTTTTTCCAGGCTTATTGAGTTGCTCACGCATCATCAGGGCAATAACGCCCGCTTCTTCCCGAACACCGGGTGTTACGATTTGATCAATACCTTCCAGTACCTGATCTTGATCCCAGTCCAAATCGTGCCAACGGTCCGTTGTCTGGGCTGGTCGCATCATTTCCCGAAACAATTGAGTTTTAATGTGATCTGCCTGGGCAGTTTCCCCGTTCCAGTTTTCTACCTCAATCCGGTCAGCGCCGATTACTTCTAGAAGATGCTTCATTGTCGCCTGAGGGTGGGTGTCTTCGATCATATCCCAACTTTCCTCATCAAGATGAGTATCGAGACCCGGCAAAATAACAGCCCCCCGTGGCAACCGCGCGATCACCTGAAGAAGTGAAGATGTCGCCTTGACGGATCCGGTTGAACCAGCAGCAATAATAGGATGCTCCGGTGGTTCATCCAACCAGCTTTCCCGCAAGGCGTATAAAAGCTCATTGCGCCGTGTTGCCGCATCCATATATCCGGTCGTCGCAAGGATATCAGGCCAGTTTTCAGTTAGAATTTCCAGAAAATCAAGCGTCTGTTGCCAATGGATGGCGTATTCTTCTGGTACAATATCTTTTAAATCAGCAAAATTAATCTGTTCAGTTTGCACCTGATCAAGTAAATGTCCGAGCGCCTCTGCAAGAACAGCGCGCGCCGCATTCTCTGGTATATCTTCGCCCCTCTTCATGTACCAGGAATGGATGATATTCATAAGCAGCATTTGCCGTATATGAGGGGGAACCGCCGGCTTCAGGGAAAGATCATCATAGAGCGCGCCCGCGCCCATAACCAGATCATCTTCGTCCACGTCGCCAATCGGTTGAAGATTTGGAAGGATTATCGGGCGGCCATCGCTAAGACGCAGAAACGCTTCACGAAGAGAGCGTACCGCCCGGCGATTGGGCAGCAATACCAACACTTTGCTTAGTGAAAGTGGATCGGAACCAAATCGTTCCATAATACCCGCCGCAAGAATATCCACGAATGAATTATGGGCCGGTATATTATAAACTTCAGGATTTTTTCCAAGGCGTCTTGGCATTACTCCCCCTTAAGAAGCTGCTCCGTTTCTTTCACGGATTCTGGTGTGCCTACATGATACCATGAACCTTCATGAAGCAAACCAAATAAACGCCCCGTCGCTGCGGTTTCTCGGAAAATTTTTCGTAAAGAAAATATATCATCCCCGATGGCCTCAAAACACGTCGGTCTAATGATTTGAATACCGCCGTAAAAATAGTCGCTGTGTGCATCATCACCGCGAAACGTCAAGCGCCCGTCTTGATCCATATGAAAATCACCGGGGCCATCGTGACCGTGTGCTTCGTTCCGTTTAACCAATAACAGCAGCACATCCATATCATCGCACCACGTGGTTGCAAGCCTGCTTAAGGCTCCCGACCCTACATCTTTCCAGATCATATCACTGTTCAATATATAAAAAGGCGCCGTACCAAGCAGTGGCAACGCTTTTTTAACGCCACCACCACTATCAAGTAGTCCACCTGTTTCATCAGACAATGTTATTTCTGGGCACCAATCTTTGCGGTCATTTACGAACTGATCAATCTGCTCGGCGAAATGGTGTTTGTTGACGACGGCGTTTTTTACCCCCGCCTCAGCAAGTCCATCGAGAGTGTGCGCGAGCATCGTTTTGCCGCCAATTTCTATCAATGGTTTAGGAATATCATTTGTCAGCGGCAACATACGTTTGCCGAGGCCAGCGGCAAGTATCATCGCGCAATTTGGTTTTAGAGGACCGGGATCGAGAACTTGATTTCTTCTGTTTGGAAGCTCCTTGTCCAACCATGTTTTTAATTCGCTGAGCGAAGAGTGTTCAAGACAGCGCTCAAGAAGCCCCCAAACTCGCGGTATCAACGTTAAATAATGATCTTTGCCGTCGCGCAGATAAAGCCGTGCAAAAATACCAATGATTTTCATATTTCTCTGCGCGCCTAAAATAGCATAATGTTCTTTAAATTTCTCAACATCTCTGCCAATTTTTTTACAAAAATACCGGATCATTTCCTCTTCAACAGCCGGGCTAACGTCTCGCCTCGCATCCTGAAGTAAGGAAACCAGATCGTAAGCACTGTGCCCAATAACGGCATCTTGAAAATCGATAAGTCCCACATCGCCATTTTCACATTCAAGCAGATTTTCTGCGTGATAATCACGAAGAGAGAGACAGTCCTTTGCGCCAGCGACAGATACAAAAATATCACGGCAAATACGAATAAACTCTTCTCTTTTAGCAAAAGCTAGTCGCATGCCGGTATTTGCAGGATAATACCAATCTGCAAGCAGAAGGGCCTCATCCAATAACATATCCATTTCATACACTTGAAGGTAATGTGCACCTCCGCCGTAAAGTAGTTCGCTGGGTGGAAGTTCTTGATTTACCTTTACAAGCTCATCAACGGCTTTTTTATAAAGTTGCTTTTCCTTTTCTGGTTCGCGTTCAAGCACTCTTTTGAAAAGATCATCGCCAAGGTCCTCAAGAAGAAGAAAACCATATTCAAAATCTTTCGCGAACACTCTTGGTGCGCCAAAACCTTTACTCAGCAAATATTCAGCGACGGCAACAAATGGCCGTGTATCTTCAAACTCCGTCGGCGCATCCATGAGTACGGCAACCTGATCAACCATTCGGACGCGGTCATATCGCCGGAACGAAGCATCTCCCGCCAACGGCTTGATTTCTGCGCCTCCCCACCCTGCATTTATCAAAAACTGCTTTATATCATTGGTTCTCGACATGTTAGAGCTTTAGCTCCTTAATACGTTGTTCCCAACTTGGGTCACCATCAAATGAAATATATCTGGAACCTTCATTATCACCATGGGAGAGTGTTATTTTAAGATGTTCTGCAGGCAGATAATTGCCCATGCGCTCAGGCCATTCGATCATCGTTACAGCAGAATCAAAACCATCTTCTATACCAAGTTCAAAAACATCCTGAGCATTCTCAAGCCTGTACAGGTCCATATGCCATACCGCCGGCGTTTTAAGGTCTTCAATGCTCGGTTCATAGATTTGCAGGAGATTAAAAGTTGGGCTGGGAACATCTTCGTCGTAACCTAGCGCATGAATAATGGCACGGCAGAACTCTGTCTTTCCCGTCCCGAGATTTCCTTCAAAAGCCAATATATCACCTGTCTTCAACAATGCCGATAATCGACTAGCCAAAAGACGACTTTTAGATAAATTCTCAAGGTAAAATTCTTTCACGGGCTTCCTGATCGATTCTTATTAATGAATGGTTTCTGCGACTGATACTTCATCAGAAATGGGGAGTTTTTTAGGCAACATACAAGTCATTTCGGTTCCAACGCCCAAACTGCTCTCAACTGTGATATTTCCGCCATGTTTTTCAATGAAAATTTTGACAAGTGAAAGGCCAAGCCCAGTACCTTTTCCCTTTGGAACGTTCGATCCGGTGTAGAATTTTTCAAATATTTCGTCAAACTCGTCATTTTCAATGCCAATACCATCATCCTGAACACTGATGAAGTAATTTTCTTGATCCTGCCATGTTTTGATCGAAATATTACCGGAATCCTGGGTGAATTTTACCGCATTACTAAGCAAATTGGATATGGAGTGCTGAATGCGGCGTTGATCGCCATGTACAAATGTGAGTTTCTCATCAAGAGTTACTTCAAGATGGATGGTTTTTTGCTTCACCCGTTCGTCGAGCTTGGTAACGATACCGTTTATCGTTTCATTAAGATCAAAGTCAGCCGCTTCGATGGAAAGGCCACCAGCTTCAATAACAGACAGGTCGAGAATATCATTGATAAGATCAAGAAGGTAATCAGATGCGCTTAATATATTTCTCATATATTGATGCTGCTCATCATTGAGCGGTCCCTGATATTCTTTTTCCAGAAGTTCCGCAAAACCAAGAACACTGTTGAGCGGATTTCTGAGTTCATAAGACATATGAGCCAAGAAGTCAGTTTTAATATTTTGCGCCTCTTCCAATGCTTCATTGTGTTTACGCAGCGAATATTCAACCCTGTAAGAATCCGTTACATCGATGAAAATAACAAGCACCGCACCGTCAGGCAGCGGCACAAGTGAATAATTGATTACTTTTTCATTTTTGAGCTCAAATTGACCGGAAGAAGCTTCCTTCTTAACTTCACCACCAACAATTAGATGTTTAAAATCGTCAATCGGTTCGCTGGTTTCAAACAAATCAGCGCATCGATCTAAAACATCGATCGCATGAGGGTTTGAATTGAGAAAATCTGACGAAACTTCCCAGACATCAATAAAACCATCGTTAAAGAGCTTAAGCCGCCCATCAACGCCAAACACTGCAATCCCTTCATGAAGATTATCGAGCGTCTCACGCTGCACCGCTATCAAGGTATTATAGGAGCTTTCAAGGGCAAAATAATCAGTTACATCTTCATAGAACACGAGCATTCCACCGAGGGGATGATGTTGAATAACCACCCGCAAGGTTTTTCCGTCTGGTAGATGTAGCATCGATTCTACTGGTTCAATGGCTTTCGTGTAAATCTCTAGCTGTTTTTTCTTCCATTCTGGGAAATTTGCTTGCTCGGGGAGCTTTCTTGCTTCCCTCAAAGCTTCAAGGATTTCGCCGTAATGTGGATGGCTAAATAATAAGCTTTCCGGGAGTTCCCAGAGCCGCAGATAGGACTTATTATAATATTCCAGTCGCAGCTCACTATCAAAAATAGCCACCGCAGAAGAAAACTGATCAAGAGTTTCAGCATATGATTCAGTATGATCGGCCAGACTACCTCTGGCTTCTTCAAGTTCGGTAATATCCTGTGCATAACCAAGAATGGCTTCTTTCTGATCATCAATTTCATAGGGAATGTTATGAAAATCCATCGAACGGCGCTCACTATTGATGACAACAAAATGACTTTCCGAGCTGGCTTCACCACTGAGGTTTACATTTTCGGCCATACTTCTAAGGCTCACACCAAGGGTATTGACCGCCAACTCCAGATTGTTTTCAATGACATCTTTATAATTTTCCGCGTCTACTGCTTCGACATAAACTTTATTGACCCAGTGCAGATTAAGATCATCACCCCTGATCCAAATTGGAAATTTTGCCCTATTAAGCGCATTTTCAAGAAGACGCGCCCGCTCCCCCCTTACTTGGGTTTCAAGTGTTTGGTAGCGCTGTATTTTTTCAGCAACGGTATTGTCTTTAATCCATACAACGAAACATTTTTCGCCGTGCACTTCAAGCTCAACGCAATTTCCAGCAATTAACAGGTGCATATTAAATTGATTGAGGTCTATGGTTTGAGAAAATTCAATACCATTTGAAAGTAAATTATGCAAATTAGCATCGAACTTGGCCTGATCAAGGAGCGAAAACCTCGACTTTAAATCTTCGAGACTGTCGGGAACAGTTTCATCTTCAAATCGGACGTCAATCTCTGAACTCAGCAACAAATCCTTATCAGCATTCCAAAGAAAAAAGCTATCTTGCCTCTGAGAAATCATTTTTTTCAAATATTCCTCGTTGATGTGCGCTCTTTTAAGTTCTTTTATGATTGTTCGTCGCTGCCACAACAGCCCCAGAATGAGTGTGATTGTCAGAACGAAGAATATGGTGAGCGCGATCATAAACTGATTGTTTTGATCTGAACCAAAATCGATTCCAGCAATAATATCCGCATAAGCATTGGGTGCCGACATTACAAATGACCAGCCTGTGATGCTCAAGAGTTTAAAAATGTAATTAAAGCGAATTTTAAAGGATCCCTTCACGGATTTAATTCAAACACTTATCGTTTGATAAAATAACCAGTTTGCGAACAAAAGAAAAGCCCGTTGATGAATGAATAATCATCAACGGGCTTAAAAAATACAGCGTCTATCAATTAATAGCGATAGTGATCCGGTTTAAACGGACCATTTTCGCTCACACCAATATATTCTGCTTGTTCTTTGTTAAGTTTGGTAAGAGCAACGCCAAGCTTGCCAAGATGCAGAGTAGCTACCTTTTCATCAAGATGCTTTGGAAGCACATAAACTTTATTCTCATAATTTTCGTTATTATTGTAAAGCTCCATTTGCGCAAGTACCTGATTGGTGAATGAAGCGCTCATTACGAAACTTGGATGACCAGTTCCGCAACCAAGATTAACAAGACGGCCCTTAGCAAGAACGATAAGACGTTTGCCATCCGGGAAAATCACTTCATCCACTTGCGGCTTCACCTCTTCCCATGTGTAATTTTCAAGAGCGGCAATTTGAATTTCTGAATCGAAATGTCCAATATTGCAAACAATCGCTCTGTCTTTCATTTCTCTCATATGATCGATAGTGATAATGTCAAAGTTCCCGGTACAGGTAACAAATAAATCTCCCTTAGAAGCAGCATCGTCCATAGTCACGACTTCATAGCCTTCCATAGCCGCCTGAAGCGCACAAATCGGATCAATTTCAGTAACCAACACGCGCGCGCCTTGACTTCTCAGGGACGCGGCCACAACGCACACTTTACCAGCAACCATCACGTCAGTTGCGCGCTTAATGCCATCAACAAGACTTTCACGGCATCCGTAAAGGTTATCGAATTTCGATTTTGTTACACTATCATTGACATTAATGGCCGGTACGGTAAGACGACCTTCTTTTTCCATTTGATAAAGACGAAGTACACCAGTTGTGGTTTCTTCGGAAATACCGCGGATGTCTTTAAGAATTTCAGGAAAATCTTCATAGATCATGGACGTTAGATCACCACCATCATCAAGAATAACATTTGGGTGCCAGCCGTCAGGGCCAACGATGGTTTCTCTAATACACCAATTAAATTCTTCTTCCGTCAGACCTTTCCAGGCGAAAACAGGGATACCTGCATCCGCCATAGCAGCGGCGGCATGATCCTGAGTGGAAAAAATATTACAAGATGACCAACGCACTTCAGCTCCAAGAGCAACCAAAGTTTCCATCAGCACAGCCGTTTGAATTGTCATGTGAAGACAACCGGCAATGCGAGCACCTTTAAGTGGTTGTTCTTTACCAAACTCTTCACGCAGTGCCATAAGACCCGGCATTTCAGTTTCAGCGATATTAATTTCACGACGCCCCCAACCAGCACCGGAAATATCAGCAACCTTGTAGTCTGTAAAATCAGTCATTGGAATGATTTCCTTTCATGTAAATTGAGCAAAACAAAAATAAACGAATATATAATGTCTCTATACTCGCCTTTAATAAAATTGGCAAGTATAAAGAAATCTTTATATATCTATATATTGAAAATTAATTAACAAAAGAATAATAAATCCGCATTAAACTTCTTCACCGAATTTATTGTCAACAAGCTTCACAATTGCTTCAAGTAGTTGATCTTTCTGAGCACCTTCCACCTTTACGGCGATCTCTTCGCCTATGCTGGCGGCTAGCATCATTAATCCCATGATTGAGGTCCCGCAGACGGAAGTTCCGTCCTTGGTCACAGTGATGGTTGCGTCAAATTCACCAGCGACAGTAACAAACTTGGCTGAGGCACGCGCATGCAAGCCTCTCTCATTTTTAATCTTCAATGTGCGTTGATCGCCGCTATTTTCAGAGCTCATCCATTGTCACCGGATAGGACATGTGACGCTATATTAATATATTTACGCCCCGATTCCTGGGCCGCTGTTACGGCCTCCTCCATGGTACAATTCGTGGTTCTGACGCTCGCCAGTTTGATTAGCATAGGCAAATTAATTCCGGCTATAACCTCAACATTTGTGCTGTCCATTATGGATATTGCCAAATTAGACGGGGTGCCACCAAACATATCGGTAAGCAGGATAACACCATCGCCCTCATCCACGTCAGTTACCGCTTCAAGTATATCCTGACGGCGCTGTTCCATATCATCATCAGGCCCGATGGAAATTGCCTGTAATGCGGATTGAGGGCCCACAACATGTTCCATGGCAGCGATAAATTCCTCTGCCAATCTGCCGTGCGTTACTACAACCATCCCAATCATATTTTACCCTTCTATTACGTCTTGGTTTATTGAGTATAATAGCTCTTCACAAAGAGGACAATTCCATTTTAGCAAGATACCTCATTTTACAAAGATAATTCGCGGTGATGCAAATTTATTTTAAAATCATTTTCCGAAAGCAGTTTAGCAAGCTTCTCTGCCATGAATACGGACCGGTGCCGTCCACCAGTGCAGCCAAATGCTATTGTAAGATAAGACTTTCCCTCTTTTTTATACTCCGGCAGCAGCGATATAATAAGGGAGGATATTTTTTCCCAGCTACTGTTAAAGACTGGATCCTTCATAATATATTCGCCCACTTGCTCGTCCCTACCTGTCATTTTTTTAAGTTGGCCGTCATAATGGGGGTTTCGTAAATATCGAACGTCAAATACCAGATCCGCATCGCGCGGTAACCCTTTAGGATAAGCAAAGCTGCTGATCGATATACCCAGCCCACCATCCTGAGCACGCACAAAATGCTGTGACAAAACCCGTCTCAGGTCATGAATATTGAATTCTGAGGTGTCAAAAATATAATCACTTTGCGCTTTAATCACTTCCATCAACTCCCGCTCACGGGCAATCCCATCGCTGACAGGCCTGTCTTTTGCTAATGGGTGTCGTCTTCTGGTTTCCGTGAAACGCGCAGACAATATCTCGTCTCCGCTATCAAAATAGAGTATTTTAATAGAAATATTCTCTTGATCTCGCAACTGCGCAAGCACTTTGACAATATTTTCCGGTTGAAAATTTCTTGTCCTTGCGTCGATCCCAATGGCAAGAGCAGGGTTTAGATGATCCGGGTCGTTTTTTCGCGCCAATTCAACTAAACTGGGGAGAAGATTTATGGGTAAATTATCGATCGATTCATAGTCCAGATCTTCAAGTACCGAGAGCGCCGTTGACTTTCCAGCACCAGACATACCAGTTATGAGCAGAACATTAAGAACTGCCGTTTTTCGTTGCTTTATGGATTTGTCATTTGGCATATTAAGTCATAGAGCCTTTCTCAAATAAAAAGTAAGCTTTAATTTGCGCTGCAAGTCAATGTGAATTTTTACAGTGTCCTTAATATCAACCTAATTTTTGCTATCGCCGATGCAGAAAAAGCGTCAAACTCGTAAAGTGGTATTTCGGCACTATTCTCGCTAAATATTTTATGCTCCGGCAAACGTTCGATTTTTCCTGCACATACAAGTTTAAGCGCCAAACCTAAGACCGATTCTTGCTTATATGCGAGTTTTATCAAGCCCACACCTCGCACTTCTATCATGCCTGCTATATTTGGTGCAGGATGGGCATATAGAATATCACCTTCACTGGCAATTTCCACATAGTCGTCGGACACCAATTCTCCACCTGCATCGATGAGCCTGAGTGCAAGATCCGATTTCCCTGAGCCAGAGGGGCCGAAAATAACAACACCCTTGCCTTCAAATTCAACACATGATGCATGATGAAGTGACATAACAGTTGCTCCCTAATCGTCGGCCAGTGGTAGAAGTACAACGAAGCGTGCACCAACTATATTCTTAGATTTATCATATATATTCTCAGCGTAAATTTCACCACCATGTGCATCAACAACTTGCTTACATATATTAAGTCCGAGCCCGGAATGCTTACCGAAAGCCTCGCCTTTAGGGCGTTCTGAGTAAAAACGATCAAAAATACTTTCGAGTTTATCGACAGGGATGCCAACCCCCTCATCTTCAACCAAAATTTCCACCATATTATTGCGGCGTTGCATTTTGATCCAGATATTCCCGTCTTTTTGTGAAAATGAGATCGCGTTATCAATAAGGTTTCTGACCACCTGCCCAAGCTGACCCTCAAGTCCGCGAACGAAATACGGAGAGACGTTCCCATCCCTGAGTTTAAAGCGACGTTTTTTAATTTCGAGATTTATGTTTGGCAAATTATCTTTTTGCGTGGTCAGATAGATATCGATCATCGTTTCCAATAGCGCCGTCAAGTTTACCTGTTTCATCATAGCATGCGACATTTCAGCATCCAGACGCGAAATATCGGAAATATCAGTGATCAACCGATCAAGCCTGCTTACATCATCACCAATAATGGTCCTTAGTTTTTTCCTGTTTTCTTCTGTTTCAGCATATTCCAAAGTTTCTATAGCACTGCGCATGCTGGTAAGAGGATTTTTGAGTTCATGGGCCACATCAGCTGCGAAGCTGGCAACGGCATCAATCTGCTTTTCAAGTGTCTCAGTCATATCCTTGAAGGAACGCGACAAATCACCAATTTCATCATTTCTCGACGACAAATCCGGAATATCTGATTTTCCGCCTAAACTGATGGTATCTGCGGACCGCGCCAACCTGAGAACTGGTCGCACTATCGTTTTGGCAAGAAACATTGACATGAGCAAAGTGATAAGCAAAGACACGCAGAAAAATTGGATAATCGTCAGGCGCACGTCCTGCACCGCCATATAAATATCACTGGTATCAGCGGAAACCATCAATGCTCCGAGCACACGACGAAAGCGTTGAACAGGCACAGCAACAGTAATGATATCCCGATGATTATCCAGTCGTCTGATGCGACTACTGATCTCGCCGTCAAGAGCCTCCAACGCCTCGGGATAGTCTGTGGCCATTTCATTTTCAATCTCATGATAGTCTTCAAGTGCATCTCGCTTTTGAATTTTGTCAAGTATGAGTGTGACTTCGCGGTTTACAATTTCCCAAAAATCGGCAACGCCAAGTTCTTTTGGCATCGTGTCTTCAACCACCACGTTATTGATATTGAGATCGCGGCTATCTATAAGCAACTCGTTATTTAAACCAAAGTATCTGGTACGGATGTTGGTCACTCCAACAAGGCGGGTCAGAATATTTTTTGCAGGCTCAATAAGCAGCACCGTAGCGTCTGGATTATCAGTTGCAGACTCGCCAAGCGCCCCGGCCATAATATTGGCATCTTTTACAAGCTCATCAATTCGCGATTGCATCAATGTTTCCTGCACCTGATCAACATAAAGAACACCCACACCAAGAAATATAAGCGCGAAAATATTAACCAGCATGATGCGGATGGTCAGAGGCGATATAAATCGCCGTCTTCTCATTATTTTTTGTTTGTTAGCTCTCACTATACCTATATCCGACACCGTAAAGTGTCTCTATCCCATCGAACGTATCATCGACTTTACGGAATTTCTTACGCAGGCGCTTGATATGGCTATCGATAGTACGGTCATCCACGTAAATATCATCGTTATAGGCCACATCCATCAGTTGATCTCGACTTTTCACATGTCCCGGATGTTGAACAAGCGCTTGTAGAATGAGAAATTCCGTCACCGTTAATTTGACGTCCTTACCGTCCCAATCGCAAATATGACGCACTGGATCAAGTTTGAGACGCCCTCTAATAATAACACCGCTTTCATCTTCGTCATCGGTTTTGGCTTTTTTAATAGCTTCCATGCGGCGCAATATTGTTTTAATTCGTTCAATAAGAAGACGCTGTGAAAAGGGCTTTTTGATATAATCATCAGCGCCCATTTTTAGGCCAAGCATTTCGTCAATTTCATCGTCTTTTGATGTCAGGAATATCACCGGCAGCGACTGCTTTTCACGCAACCGCCGTAGAAGTTCCATGCCATCCATACGTGGCATTTTAATATCAAGAACGGCAAGATCACCTGGATCTTTATTCATTCCTTCAAGGGCACTAGCTCCATCCGTATAGGTGCGAACCTCAAACCCTTCGCTTTCAAGTGCCATGCTGACAGACGCCAATATATTCTGATCATCGTCGACAAGAGTAATTACTGATGACATTGACTTATTTTCCTTTCTTGAACGAATCTTATTCTATCTTAACATGGTTAATTCCATGAGTTTAAAAAAATTGCGTTATAAAAGTGTCATAAATGTGACATTTTTTCCCTTATAAATCAATAGTTTGAAAAAATATTCAAAATGTTTTTTCTTCGTCTGATAAAATCTCTATTAATATAGCCCGATTGAGACAATAAAATATCAATTGAATTAATTATAATTCGATGGAAAAGGAAGTATTATGAATAATGTGGGGAAATATGTCAGCTCACATGGCGTAGAAAACCAAAATATTGATAGTGACAAAAACATTCATTGGAACTTTGGCACTGAACTATTATATGAACACACAATCAAATCTGACCTCGGCATTATGTCCAAGGGCGGCGCCATGGTGGTGGAAACGGGACAACATACGGGACGCTCGGCCAACGATAAATTTATGGTCGACGAACCCTCCTCCCGCGATAACATCTGGTGGGGTAAAGTTAACGCAGCAATCTCTGAAGAAAACTTTAATAAAATCGAAGCCCAGATCTTATCATACCTAAATGAACGTGACCTTTATATTCAAGACCTCTACGGAGGCACAGACCCAGCCCACAGAATTAACGTTAGAGCTATATCACCATCTCCTTGGCACTCACTTTTCATCAGAAACCTACTAGTAAGACCAGATGCCGCAGACCTTGAAGGTTTTGCTCCTGATTTTACTATACTTCACGCACCGGAAATGAAGGTTAATCCTGATGAGGTTGGCACAAATTCTGAAACCGTGATTACCATTAACATCGCTCGTAAACTCGTGCTTATTGCTGGTACGTCCTACGCCGGCGAAATGAAGAAATCTGTATTTTCCATTCTTAACTATCTACTTCCTGAAAAAGGCATCATGCCGATGCATTGCTCAGCAAACATTGGCAAGAACGGCGATACAGCGATCTTCTTTGGCCTATCCGGCACAGGAAAAACAACCCTTTCAGCCGATCCTGAGCGTCAACTTATTGGTGATGACGAGCATGGTTGGTCAGACAACACAATCTTTAACTTTGAAGGCGGCTGTTATGCCAAGGTAATCCGCCTTAGTGAAGAAGCCGAGCCGGAAATTTATGCAACGACAAAAATGTTCGGAACAGTACTTGAAAATGTGGTGATCGACGAAGACACCCGTGAAATTGACCTTGATGATGGTAGTCTCGCGGAAAATACCCGCGCCGCATACCCGATCACATCAATTCCAAATACAACCGAAGGCGCCCCGGGCGGCTATCCGAAAAATGTTATCATGCTAACCGCGGATGCATTCGGCGTTATGCCGCCAATGGCGCGCTTAACACCAGAACAAGCCATGTATCATTTTCTCAGCGGCTATACAGCGAAAGTAGCTGGCACTGAAAAAGGTCTTGGCAAAGAACCCGTAGCCACCTTCTCAACATGTTTTGGCGCACCATTTATGCCACGCCACCCTTCCGTTTACGGCAATCTTCTGCGTAAGAAAATTGCCGACGGTGATGTGACCTGCTGGCTGGTGAACACTGGCTGGACTGGTGGCGTTTATGGCGTCGGAAGCCGCATGCCGATCAAATACACCCGTGCCCTTCTTCATGGTGCTCTTGACGGAACGCTAAATGACGTGGAATTTCGCACTGATCCAAACTTTGGCTTCGAAGTGCCATTAAGCTGCCCTGATGTCGATACTGCGGTTCTTGATCCTCGCAGCACATGGGATGACGTGGACGCCTATGATGCAAAAGCAGCCCATCTTGCTGGCTTGTTCAAAGAAAACTTTGTTGAATTTGAGGAGCACGTAGACGAAGCCGTCATCAAAGCCGGTCCGATCGTCTAAATTTTAAAAATATAAAATGAAAAAGCCCTGTCAAACTGGCGGGGCTTTTTTTACAAATCTTTCTTATAAAGCACTACATCGCCACTATATGGCATATCGGGATGATTCGTTGCTTGTTTTGTACGAACAGGGTAGAAGCCATTTTTCTCGTAGAGTTCAACACCTGCGACATTTTTTGCAAATGCAATCAGATAGACCGAGTTATAGCCCTGCATCCGCGCCTTTTCGATACTATCTTCAAGTAATAAACGCCCAAAACCCTGACCACGAAATTCAGGTAGGGCAGCTAGGCTATCGAGATAGAACTCACCCGGTATTGTATTGGTCAATTCCTTAAAGATACGAAATTCCTCAGGAATAATTTTCATTTCCGCTTCAGTTCGCTTAAAGGCCTCGAAGCAAAGTGACATGGCCGCCACCTTCCCATCAGCTTCAATCACACGCATATTGCGGTAGGAATATATGCCGTCCTCACCCGCAACAATACGGCCACCATAATCAAATGGACCTTCGCCATCTTCAGCCGCAAGGGTCCAGCCGACAATATCAAGGCCTTGATTGTCGGGGCCCGTTCCAGCATGGTTCACGAGTATGGCAAGTTCCTTTGCTTCTTCTTTACGGGCATCTCTTATGATATAATCCATCTTCACTTTTTCCATTTAAACCTTGTTTAGTGCTACTAAAAACTGTTAGTTATGCTCTTTTTACTGTAAGGCGAAGTTTATGTCACGATCCAAATCATGGACATTCCCAAAATGGGGCGAATACACCAGCGAGCGGGACCCGGTCTCTGTGCGTATGTGTGACTATGACGGATGTGATGAACCGGGCGACTATCCGGCCCCCAAGGCACCAGACAGCAAAGATAAATGGTATTTTTGCCAACCCCATGTGGCCCAGTTCAATAAAAACTGGAACTATTTTAATGGCCTTTCCCGTGAAGATGCCCTAAAACGCGCCCAAGAAGAGATGCGTAAAGCCAGCGGATACCGCGGCAGCAGCGCTTATATGGGTGGTGAAGAAACATATGGCAAGGAAGAACGTCGCACCGACGCCCTCGAAATTCTTGATCTCGAAGAGGACGCTACCGAAAAAGACATAAAATCCTCCTACCGCCGTCTCGCCAAGCGTTATCACCCCGACACTAACCTGGGTGACGCAGAAAGCGCCATTAAATTCCAGCAAGTCAAAGCGGCCTATGAGATGTTAACTGTGAAATAGACTATCCAGATAACCGCTCCACCAACGCCTCATAACTGATACGCCAGCTTTCGAAGGGCATTGTAGCGATATTTGCATTGTAGAATTTGCTAAGCTCTGTCACTTCCGGTCCAATCCAGTCCGGCAGGATCACATCCTCATCTACTGTACCAAGCTCCACTTCGGCGATGATCAAGCCTTTATTGGCACCTGCAAATATATCAATCTCCCATATGTGCCCATCGAGTTCATAAATTTCACGACTTTTGATAATCGCGTGGTGGCTAATTGATGAAAAAAGCACGGTCCCCTCTTCTGCGGCGATACCATACTCAAGCTCATTACGGCCGCCAGCGGGATTGCGGGTTTTAATACTGAGGATATAGTCCCCGTCTTTCTCGCGCACCCGGACCGTATTTCCACCCTCACGGGCGATGTAGCCTTGTCTGATTTTATGAACCCGATCAGGGGCGCGGCCCGGCTTGGCACGGATAAGAAATTTACGTTCAATTTCAACTGCAAGCACCATGATTATAGCTCGCTCATGAGCACATCAAACAAGCGATCAATGTCTGCTTTATCATTGTATATATGCGGGGCGACACGGATGCTGTCTCCACGGATGCTGACAAAAATACTCTTTGCGGCTAGAGCGGGGGCAATGTGTGGCGGCACGCCGTCCGCAAAATTTATTCCGATGAGATTCGGCGCCCGCTGATCATCTTCAGCTACACTTAAACCAACGGCATAGGCTCCCTCAGCAATGTAATCCGTCAGCGATTTCAAGTAAGTGGCAATATTTTCAACTCCCAGACTGAGTATCAATCTAAGGGCCGAGGCCGCAATTGGTGCGTTAATAAAATTGCTTTTTTCGCCCATATCAAACCTGCGGGCACCACCCTCATATTCATCCTTATAATCAACAAGGCGGGCAAAATCATGAGCGTCTTTTCGGGCGACCCAGCTTTCTTCGATGGGTTTGCCGCCATGACGGCGCGGGGCCACATACATAAAGCCAAAGGAATATGGACCGAGCAGCCATTTATATGATCCCACGACCATATAATCAGGATCAACATCTTTTACGGAAAACGGCATCACACCAAGGGTTTGCGTTAGATCAAGTACCAGTGCCGCACCCACATCGCGAGATTTCCTGCCTATCGCCACAAGGTCAATTTTTGTACCGTTGGTCCAATGGGCATTGGCGGTCGCAACAATAACGGTGTTTTCATCAATAGCCGCAAGCAACGCCGCCGTCCAGTCGCCATCCGAAGGCCAGCTTACTGTTTCGATAACCGCACCTTTTTCTTCAGCAAGCTCTCTCCACGGATAAACGTTTGACGGGAATTGATCGGCCATAACAACGATCTTCTGCCCGGCAGTCACCTTAATATTTTTGGCGGCTATGGCGGTTCCGTACGAAACAGATGGAACGATCGCCATATCCGAGGCTTCAGCATCAATGAGTTTCGCCGAAAGATCATAAATTTCACCAGGAAGATCAAAGAAATCGCTGATAGCGATAGACCAGGGTTTTAACTTCCGATCCACAGCTGCCCTACCAATGTCCGCTGCTTCTTTGGTTATTGGCCCCATATAGGCCGCATTAAGGTAGGTAATTCCATCCGGTATATCAAATAGTTCTTTTTGGCATTTTATCATTTTTATTATTCCCGTTTAGACTTTGGTATCCTGTGTCAGGTTAAGCTCCGTCACCATATCAAATATCTGGGCGATGTCTCTAATATTTTGTTTGATGAGGTCCGGATCATTTAGGTTAAAACTTCCGCCTTCAAATGCGTTACCGTTTCTTTTGATCGCCATGTAAATCACACCATCTTTAAAGGCCAACTGCAATTGTTTAACACTGGGTAGCCGTGAAAATTCAAGCACACGTTCCATAAATGTTGGTGTGAGCAGATATCTTGCTTCCACCTGATCTGTTGAATAGACCTCAAACTCACTTTCAAAGACACTGTCCTCGAGTTTGACCCGTTCACCGGATCGGGTCCATCCGGTGAGAAAATTGCCGATTACCGTATAGTCTTTGGTTATGATAGTCTGACCGCTGAAATTTTTATGAAAATCAAATTCCACCAGAAACCCATTAAAAACAGTGGTTCTTGACTTTCTGCCTTTACTATCACGAGTGACAGAAATGAGTTTTGCTTCGAGCAGCTTAAACTCTATGTCGTCTACCTGTCCAATGATCTGATCTTCAAGTTTTTTTTCATCGTATGAAGGGACAATCGAAAGCTGATCATAAGCATCAATGGTGTGAGATGGCGGACTTATCCTGTACTCAAGGCCAATTTCACGACATAGCGCCGGCATCAATTCAGCTTTTGCTTCACGCCTCACAGCTGTCATTCGCCGGTAAAAGAAGGCTGATATCAAAAAAGCAACAATTCCAGCCCCTTTCACAATTTCAAAATTTTCCACCAAAAAGAAAATAAGAAATACGATAAAGCCACACACAAATACGACCGCGAGAAACTGATTAAATGCACGCTTGCGTTTTTCTTCAAGTTGATCAAGGAGCGGCGCAAACCCGCTGCCGTCAAACGAATGCAGAGCGTCTCGCATTTCTTCAATGGTCATGGTGTAAAACCTTTAAAGAAACTCTGACGCATCCACGGGTTTTCTTTCGACGTCGTCTGTCTCAAAATATGGCATCGCTCTGATTCCAAGCATGTTGGCAAAAAAGCTGGCCGGGAAAATTTCTACGAAATTTTTAAGATCTGTTGTCGCCGAATTGTAAAAGCGCCGCGCTGCAGAAATATGCCCTTCAACTTCTTCGTAGGTTTCCTGTGCCCGAACCATGGTTTCCTGAGATTTAAGGTCTGGATAATTTTCAGCGACCGCAAAAAGATTCATCATTGCCGATTGAAGCTGCTTATTGGCTTCAAGATGCTGGGAAACCTCTTCGGGATTATTCTTGTCATAATCACTCGTCGAAATTGACCTCATCTGTGTAACTTTTGAAAGAACTGACTCTTCATGTTCCATAAATTTGCCAGCAATTTTCAGAATATTCGGAACCAGGTCATGACGCTTCTTCAACTGCACATCAATTGATGACAGTGCTTCGAGGTTGGCGTTTCTAAGCGTTATGAGCCGTACATACATCCAGTAGGCCACTACACCCACTATCCCTATTGCAATAAGAAAATACACTACTAGTTCCTTTCTAAAAATTACATCGGCGGAATTAATCCCTTGAGTTTATCCCCCACTTCATCAACAACTTTATCTTCCAGGTCCTTGACCACATTGCCAGCGGCATCTTCAACACTGCCCGCTATATCACCAAGCACTTCATTTTGCGCTACTTCGCTGACACTTGCATTTACCACACCAAAAACCTGCTTAAGTACATCCGTGGCAATAGCGCCATTTTCACGTTTACCAATATCGGCAATATGCAGATCAGGAAGCGTAACACCCGCGCCGCGACCGCCAAGCAAATCACTGGCGATTTTCACTTTAGTGCCGTTAATATATACATGATCAATGATATATTTAAGCTCGCTGTCATCACTACTCTCGAGTCCAAGTCCCGCAACATAGGCTTCAACATTTTCTTGAATTTTACCTATATTATTACCATTTGTGCCAATTTCATAAATCATATCCGGCGCATCAAGGCGCACTTCTTTGATGTGAATGACATCCGATGCCAGGGTCGCTACATCAAGGTTCAAACTCATATTATCAATTTTAAAAGCGTGATCTGACTTAAATCCTTCAGGGTTTCCAATTAACAAACCAGAAAGTGAGGCAGCACCGTTGGCTGGGTCAAGGTCAACTTTCGCTAGCGCTACTTCTGCTCCAATTATGGGTGGCACATAAGTTTCGACGCCGTTCTTTATCATTCCACCAGCATTTGATGACAAATAAAACATTGCCCCTGCGCCAATTGCCACAATTACCAAAACACCAATCAAAAGTTTTTTCATTTTCTATCTCCTACTCGCATTTATTTCAGTTTCACTGATTGAGAAGGCAATTGCAACCATTAATCACTTGACCTTTTTGCCGTTAAGAACAACAATCCAAGCGATAATAATAAGACAAATGAGGCGAAACAATGGGTGTGTTATCTTATACGGGCGGACTTGGGCTAATTGTACTCACAGTTTACGTGATGGTTGTTGGCCGTGACCTGATTGTACCGTTCCTGATTAGCGTCGTAATCTGGTATCTTATAAACACTCTCGCTGATTATTATCACAAAGTTAGAGTAAAGAGCTACGCGCTGCCGAAGGCTCTGTGCTTTGTTGCCGCATTAGCGACGATGGTTGTCGCTCTTTATTTTCTTGTTGATATGATTGGCAATAACATCGCCAATGTTAAGGCTGCTGCTCCGATCTATCAGGAAAACCTGCTCAAACTATCCGACCGAATATACACTTTACTTGGAATTGAAAATCAACCAAACCTTACCCAACTGATCAGTCAGATTGACCTTCGCCCTTTTATTAGTAAT
The DNA here is from genome assembly GCA_963976585.1 of uncultured Kordiimonadaceae bacterium. Taxonomy (GTDB): domain Bacteria; phylum Pseudomonadota; class Alphaproteobacteria; order Sphingomonadales; family Emcibacteraceae; genus Pseudemcibacter. The sequence goes on along the minus strand of CAXBLS010000003.1, from coordinate 25,393 downwards.
ATTGCAGGAACTATGGCCAGTATTGCTGGCGATGCTGGCTTAATACTTATCTACGTTCTTTTTATATTTCTGGAACAAGCCAGCTTCAAAACGAAACTCAAGGCACTTTTCAAAGGATCAAACCACTCGGAAACGGTCCAGGAAATCATCACTACCGTCTCGGCTAAAATTGAAACCTATGTGGCAATAAAAACTTTTGTCAGTATGCTGACCGGTGGTGCCTGCTATGTAGTACTGATCTTAAATGATGTCGATTATGCCAGCTTCTGGGCCTTCATCATATTCCTGCTTAATTATATCCCCACTGTTGGCTCGATGCTCGCCGTTCTCTTTCCCGCTATACTTAGCCTGGTGCAATTTCCCACCTTTACACCATTTTTAATCATCATCAGCTCACTCGGCTGCATTCAAGTCTTGTTCGGAAATATTATTGAGCCGCGATTGATGGGGAATTCACTGAACTTAAGCCCGCTTGTTGTTATGTTGTCTTTGGCAATTTGGGGGAGCATCTGGGGTATCGCAGGAATGTTCCTCAGTGTTCCTTTTACAGTAATCCTGATGATTATTTTTTCAGAATTCCCCAAAACAAAACCCATCGCCATTGTACTGTCGCACGATGGAAAGATTGGTTCACCAAATTAGGTACAATTAAACTTATAGTAGAAATTTAGAATATTATTATATTCTTACATGCTTGATATGTTGTGAGCTTTAATTATTTGAATAATTATAGATGATTGAAGTTAGTTGTTGTTTTTGTAGAATACTTCGAATGCGACATCGAGAAATTTTCCTACCCGGTCATCATCAATAGAATAGAAAATTTGCTGACTTTCACGGCGTCTCGCGAGAATGCCTTCACCACGCATTCTACTGAGATGCTGTGACAGTGCAGACTGCGAAATATTTAAATTTTTCTCTAGATCACCAACACACAACTCTCCCATTCTTAGACAAAGAAGGATTATTAGTCGATTTGGATTAGCCAATGTTTTCAGAAATTCTGCTGCATTATCTGCAGCTTGTGTAGTTCCTATATTTTTTAGAGTTGTGTCGGCGCCAATTTTATTCATTCAGGGGACCTTAATAAAATCTACTTATTAAACTATCATTAATATGCGTTAATAAAGGTTAATAATTTCTTAATAATTTGTGAATTTATACATAATTTTAAAATGAAATTAATATATCATCTAAAATTACATTTCTTATTTACTAGATTTTTTACCCATTTTAGTCATCTATAATTTCCCCAATTATGACGCATGCGAAAACAATTCTTCATATATCGATGACTAATAAAAACTTCGAATCAGAAAGAAATTAATAAATTTCAATCCGATGAGGAGTATTTAATATATTCAATAGTAATTGCCAAGCCTTTTCTCAAAATTATTTTCAACTTATATTTGTAGAATATTCTAATATATAAAACTAAGTTGTCTCCCCGAACAGCTCTCTGCCAATCAGCATACGTCTTATTTCGCTGGTCCCGGCTCCGATTTCATAAAGCTTGGCATCCCGTAACAGTCGTCCTGTGGAAAATTCATTAATATAGCCGTTCCCTCCGAGGCATTGAATTGCCTGAAGTGCCATTTGAGTTGCTTTTTCTGCCGAATATAGAATACAGCCTGCCGCATCTTTTCGAGTTGTCTCCCCTCGGTCGCAAGCTCCGGCAACGGCGTAAACATAACTTCGGCAAGCATTGAGCTCGGTATACATATCCGCAACTTTCCCCTGAATAAATTGAAACTCCCCAATCGCCTGGCCAAACTGCTTTCTGTCATGAATGTAAGGAAGCACAACATCAAGACAAGCCTGCATAATACCAAGAGGTCCGCCGGAAAGAATAACCCGCTCATAGTCAAGACCGGACATGAGCACACGGACACCCTTACCAACCTCTCCAAGCACGTTTTCCTCCGGCACTTCACAGTCTTCAAAAACAAGCTCGCAGGTGTTTGAGCCACGCATACCAAGCTTATCAAGCTTTTGCGCCGTGGAAAATCCTGCAAAACCTTTTTCAATAATAAACGCCGTCATTCCTTTAGAACCGGCGCTCATATCGGTTTTCGCATATACCACCAACACATTGGCGTCAGGTCCATTTGTGATCCACATCTTTGTGCCGTTGAGAATATACTTATCGTCTTTTTTTTCTGCCTTGAGCTTCATGCTGACCACGTCTGAACCTGATCCACTTTCGCTCATTGCCAGAGCCCCGACATGTTCACCGCTGACAAGCTTGGGGAGATATTTTTGCTTTTGCGCATCATCTCCATTTCGGTTGATCTGATTGACACATAAGTTTGAATGAGCACCGTAACTAAGGCCAACACTGGCCGAAGCCCGCGAAATCTCTTCTACCACAATAGTGTGGGCCAGATATCCCATTTCAGAACCACCGTATTTTTCAGACACTGTCATGCCAAGAAGACCCAGTGCTCCAAATTTTTCCCATAAATCAGCTGGAAATTCATTCTCCTGATCTATAGCTTCCGCACGAGGCGCGATCTCATCATTTGAAAATTTTCTAACCATGTCGCGAAGCATATTTATGTCATCACCGTGATCAAAATTTAATGTTGGATAAGAAACCATATCTCTAACCTTTTCATAATTTAATTATTTGCCAAGCTCGCTTTTAATAAAGCCAACCACATCATTCATTTTTTCCAGATCGACACCTGTATCCACACCCAGCTCATCCAGCATAGTGAGTACGGCTTCGGTTGCGACGTTTCCGCTGGCGCCTTCAGCGTAAGGGCAGCCTCCAAGTCCAGCTACAGAACTATCAAAAGTGTCTACACCATATTCGAGGCCAACCTTGATATTTGCCAAAGCATGACCAAAAGTATCATGGCAGTGAAGCGCCAGCACGCCCATAGAAAGGGATGCGCCGTGTGCGTCAAGCAACTTCTTTATATTCTCTGGCGTGGCCCTACCAATCGTGTCGCCAAGCGACACCTGATAACAGCCCATTTTGATCAAGTCGTCACTCACTCTTGTTGCAGCCGCTGGTTCGACGTTCCCATCATAAGGACAGTGCGTAACGCAGGATACATATCCTCTTACCGGCAAATCTTTCGATTTGGCCAATTCCATGACTGGCTTGAAGCGTTCCAGACTTTCCGCGATGGAGCAATTTATGTTTTTTTGACTAAAACTTTCTGACGCAGCAGCAAAAATCGCCACTTCATCCGCCCCCGCATCAATCGCGGCTTCCATCCCTTTTAAATTCGGAGTAAGAGCCGAATAAATCACACCGCTCTTTCGTTTGATAGACGCCATAACCTCTGCGTTATCGGCCATTTGTGGAACCCATTTAGGAGACACGAAGCTTGTAACTTCTATTTTCTTAAGTCCTGTCGAAGAAAGACGGTCAATAAGCTCGACTTTAATATCGGTTGCCACAAACTGCGGCTCGTTTTGAAGGCCGTCGCGCGGTCCTACTTCGAATAAGGTAACGTCAGCCATTGGCTTCACACTCTGCTATATTTAGCAGCAACTGACCGTCCGACACTTGCATATCCTGCTCTAGGGATAAGAGCTCTACGACACCACTGCAAGGAGCTTTAATGGTATGTTCCATTTTCATGGCTTCAAGCATGAGAAGTGCTTGACCTTCCTCTACATTTTCACCACTTTCGACGAAGAGTTTGGATATTTTACCCGGCATTGGCGTAATCACCCTGCCACTTTTCGATCCAACATTGTCATTGTCAGCACCTGGAATAAAATGATGCAGGTAAGACACTTTTCCGTCGCAGAAAACTGTAAAGTCCTCGTGCTTCCGGATCACTTTTCCGCTCACCTTTTTACCGTCTATCAGGATACTAAAATCGTCTCCCTTTTGTTTTAAGAGAGTAACATGATAGCTTTGATCCCGAACCTCAATTTTAAAACCTTCCTTCAAATAAGTTACTTTAATATCATGTTTGTGACCATTTTCAGTAAATGTTAAATTCATACTCAGATTCATATTAAGCTGCCAGCCATCCGACCAGTCCCAGACATCATAACCTTCGGTATGGGGCATAAGCTCACAAAGCGATGCAAGTACAAGCACGGGGACCGAGACCTGTCTTAGGCGGTCCGTAAGCTCATCACCATATTTGTCAATAAATCCAGTATCAATATCAGCAACATTGAAGGATTGGTGATTAAAGATATTAAAAAGAAATTCAAGATTGGTTTTAACACCAGCGATGGCGGTGTTCTTGATTACTCGGCGCATGTGGCGTAATGCTTCACCGCGACTCGCTCCCCAAACGATCAATTTGGCGATCATGGGATCATAATGAATACTAACCTCATCCCCTTCTTCAATCCCCGTATCTAGACGAAAATTAATATCAGGATCAGGATAAGAAAAATGATTAAGGCGTCCAATTTGCGGCAGGAAACCACTCACTGGATCTTCGGCGTAAAGTCTTACTTCAAAAGCATGGCCATTCAGCTTAATATCGTCCTGTGTCAGCGGAAGGCGTTCCCCCGCAGCAACACGCAACTGCCATTCAACCAAGTCTATCCCGGTTATAAGTTCAGTGACCGGGTGTTCTACCTGTAGTCGGGTATTCATTTCCATAAAGTAAAATGGTGCGTCTTTAAGACCATTTTCCACATCCACAATAAATTCGATGGTCCCGGCACCGCGGTATTTGATGGCTTTCGCAGCTCTTGTTGCCGTTTCACCGAGCTCATAACGCATATCATCGCTTAGATCCGGCGCAGGTGCCTCTTCAACAATTTTCTGGTGACGCCTTTGCAGTGAACAGTCACGCTCATGAAGATAAACCGCGTTACCAACCATATCAGCAAAGACCTGCACCTCTATATGGCGGGCTTTACGAATGTACTTTTCAAGAAGAACCTGATCATTACCAAAAGCAGATTTTGCCTCACGCTTTGCACTGGCAAGCGCCTGAACAAAATCGGAACTTTCCTCAACAAGGCGCATGCCTTTGCCACCACCGCCAGCCACAGCTTTAATGAGAAGTGGATATCCAATCTCATTTGCTTTTTCCAGCAGGAATGCTACCTGCTGCTTTGCACCATCGTATCCCGGCACAACAGCAACGCCAGCTTTTTCCATGGCACTTTTGGCCTGATCCTTTAATCCCATTAACCGTATTGCACTGGCTGTCGGCCCTATAAATCTGATATCTGCGTCTTCGCAAGCTGATGCAAACTGCTCATTCTCTGACAGAAAGCCGTAGCCTGGATGAATGGCTTCGGCACCACTTTTCTTGGCAACATCAATGATCACCTGTGCTTTAAGATAACTCTCTTTGGCTTCTGCCGGCCCAATTTCATATGCTTCATCAGCAAGACGTACATGACGGGCACCTGCGTCTACCTTCGAATAAACCGCAACGGTCTTTATGCCTTTTTTTCGGGCTGTCTCCATAATCCGACAGGCAATTTCACCGCGGTTGGCTATGAGTATTTTGTCAAACATCGCGTTTCCAATCCGGTTTTCTTTTATTCAGAAACGCATTAAGGCCTATCTTTGCCTCCTCTGAAGATCTGGCTTTTGCAATCCGAAGTGCTGTGTCCCGGCGAAGCTCCTCAGAAATTACTACTTGATGATAATCCAGCGCTAGTTTTTTTGCTTCTTTCATGGCTGCAGGTGCGTTTTTTTCGATGCGATATAGCATGGTTTCAAGCAGGCCATCCAAATCATCATCTGAGGTCGAAATTTCGTGGACCAATCCAATTTCCATCGCCTTTTCGGCACCAAATAATTCTGCGGTTTGAAAATAACGCCTTGCTTGCCGCGCACCGATGGCTTTTATAACAAATGGCGATATGGTCGCAGGGATCAGCCCTAATTTAACCTCTGAAAGTGCAAATTTACTATCTTGATCAGCAATAGCAATATCAGCGCAGCTCACCAAACCGACACCACCGCCCATAATTGCACCCTTGGCGCAAACAACCGTCAACTGTTTGAGATTAAAAAAACTGTTGAGCATGTTGCTCAAGTTCATGGCATCTGCAATATTTTTTTCGTTATCATATGTTGCCGCCTGCTTCATCCACTCAATATCGGCCCCTGCTGAAAAGCTCGCGCCCTTCCCTGAAATAATAACCACATCGATCTCTGGACAGTTTTCAAGATCACCAAAGGCATCACTTAAATCAGCAATCATCTGAGCATTAAAGGCATTGTGCACGTCTGGCCTGTTCAAGATGATCCGGGCGATATTTTTTTCTTTTTCAAATAAAATTGTCATAATTACATCCTGAATATGCCGAACTTAGTATCTTCTATCGGTGCATTTAAACTTGCTGATAAAGAAAGACCAAGCACGCGCCTTGTATCGGCAGGGTCAATGATACCATCGTCCCAAAGACGTGCCGACGAATAATACGGGTGACCCTGATGTTCATATTGCTCGGTGATTGGTTTCTTGAAGTCTGTTTCCTGCTTGTCACTCCATTTTTCGCCGCTACGTTCAATGCCGTCGCGTTTCACGGTCGCGAGAACGCCGGCCGCCTGCTCACCGCCCATAACGGATATGCGGGCATTCGGCCACATCCACAGAAACCTTGGATCGTAGGCGCGACCGCACATACCGTAATTACCCGCTCCAAAGGATCCACCGATAATCACGGTGAATTTTGGAACATTAGCGCAGGAGACTGCAGTGACCATTTTTGCACCGTCGCGGGCGATACCGCCGGTTTCATATTTTTCACCAACCATAAAACCAGTAATATTTTGCAAAAACACCAATGGTATTTTTCGTGATGCGCAGAGTTCGACAAAATGCGCACCTTTGAGAGCGGATTCTGAAAATAGAACACCATTGTTAGCAACAACCCCAACCGGCATGCCGTAAATATGTGCAAAGCCGCAAACCAGCGTGACACCGTAACGTTTCTTGAACTCATCAAATTCGCTGCCATCGACTATTCTTGCGATCACTTCGCGGACGTCGTAAGGAATTTTAAGCTCTGCCGGGATAACACCATAGAGCTCGCTTGGATCATAAAGCGGCTCTTTGGTCTTTCGAAGCACCAGTTCATGTTTCTTTTCCCGGTTAAGGTTGCCAACTATCGAACGGGCAAGTTCAAGTGCGTGATTATCATCATCTGCCAAATGGTCCGCGACACCGGACACACGCGTATGAACATCCCCACCGCCCAAATCTTCTGCGGAGACCACCTCACCAGTTGCAGCTTTGACCAGTGGCGGACCAGCAAGGAAAATCGTCCCTTGTTCCTTTACAATGATATTTTCATCACTCATGGCTGGCACATACGCACCGCCGGCCGTGCAAGAGCCCATAACCACTGCGATTTGCGGAATATTATTCGATGACATTTTGGCCTGATTGTAAAATATGCGGCCAAAATGGTCCCGGTCCGGAAACACTTCATCCTGATTGGGTAGATTGGCACCACCACTATCAACGAGATAAATACACGGCAAATTGTTTGTAGCGGCAACCTCCTGCGCTCTCAAATGTTTCTTCACAGTGAGCGGAAAATAGGTTCCCCCTTTAACTGTAGCGTCATTACAGATGATCACGCATTCAAGGCCTGCCACACGGCCAATACCGGTAATTATTCCAGCCGCCGGGACATCGGCATCATATACATCATATGCCGCAAGCTGAGACAGTTCAAGAAATGCGCTGCCCTTATCCAGAAGCCGCCTGATCCTATCTCGTGGTAGCAGTTTGCCGCGCTCCACATGACGATCGCGATATTTCTCGGCGCCACCCTTTTCTATGCAGGTAATTTTCATATTAAGATCAGCAACCAATGATTCTGTCTTTATTTTATTTGCCACATATTCTGACCCCGTCAGATCAATATTGCTTTCAAGTACGGCCATAACCGTTCACCCATTTGTTGTTACGGGAGTTAGAATAGCAAATTAATTATCATAGATATAATTAATAATACCTATATTATCTATAGATATTTTCTATTAATGATATCAATAATACCGCCAAGTTCACGTAACCTTTTAATCTCTGTAAAAAGATCGTCGGCCTCTGTATATTCCCTCTTTAAATAAGATAGCCATTGCTTGATACGGTTGGGAATAAAATTTTGATTGCCTTGATCGCGACGGTGCTCGGCATACTCACGGATTGCACGGCAAGTTTGCTGCCAGTTATAAGGCCTGTCATTAGCACTAATGGTATCAGCAAGATTAGGTAACGAAAGTGCCCCACGTCCAATCATTATAATTTCGCAGCCTGTTTCCGCCATACAGTTTAACGCATCCCGCTTTGACCAGATATCGCCGTTGGCAATAATAGGAATTGCCACCTGTTCTTTGATCTTGGCGATCCAATGCCAATGGGCAGGTGGCTTATAGCCCTCAAGCTTTGTTCTAGCATGAACTGCCAAGCTTGTCGCTCCTGCCTCTTCTATGGCTTTTGCGTTTTCGATCGCAAGCGATTTATCCCCATAGCCAAGACGCATTTTGACCGTGACTGGCGTTTCTACCGGTACGGCCTTTCTCACGTCTTTTACAATTGCGTGAACGACATCAGGTTCTTTTAAGAGAATAGAACCCCCCTTATGTTTATTCACTGTTTTCGCGGGACAGCCAAAATTTAGATCGACTCCTAGTGCCCCCATTTCCCAGGCGCGATATGCATTTTCAGCCATCCAGTTTTTCTCCTGCCCCAGAAGCTGAATATAGATGGGTGTGCCAGAGCGCGTCCGGCCGTCCATTAACAGCTCCGGTGCATATTTGGTAAACTGTGATTTTGAAAGCAGATGATCATTAACTCGCATAAATTCCGTAAGACCATAAGTATAAGAACCACCAGAGGTTAGAATTTCGCGCATGGCAAAATCGATAACACCTTCCATGGGCGCAAGAACAATTTTCATAATTGATTTACTGAGACGTGGGAACGCTCATCGGCTTGTCCCGCGGCAAACTAGTACGGGACCAACCCGGTATGTTTTTTGCCTTTGCACTGCCGTTGACTCTGATCCTGGCGCTAGCTGTAACAATCTTCGGTTTTGGCTCGGGTTTGAACACCTCAGCCCAGAACTCTGCATTCAAATCACTACCCATTCGGGTTTCCGCGTTAAGCAGGATCACCAATGCCAGATCTTTTTCCTTTGAATAGGCAACTTCGGTACGAAAACCGGCCACGGAACCTCCGTGGTAAACCAATTCCTGGCCACCGACATCATAAATGCGCCAGCCATAACCGTAATGGGCATTCTTAAGAACTGAGCGCCAGTTACGTTTGCGCATTTCCTTACGGGTGCGGATACGCTTGGTCGTAACCGTATCAATCACAGCTGGTGAATAACTTTCTGGAAATTTCCCCATTTGCGCGAGCATCCATTTTGACATATCGGCGACGCTGGCGTTAACGCCAGCGGCTGGCAAAATACTATAGTAACTCGGCTTCACTTTGGTTTTAACCCAACCTTTTCGCGTTAGAACATGTGGTTCAGCGTGATTTGGCGTTCCCAAAAACGCTTCGTAACCCAGCGAAGAACGCTCCATTTTAAGCGGATCAAAAATATGATTACTCATAAGGTCTGTGTAAGTTGACTGCGTTGACTTTTCGATCACCGGCTGAATGAGGCTGTAAAGAACATTTTGGTAGCCATAACACTCGCCGAGGCGGCACATAGGATCGATCTCTTTAAACTTGTCAATAATTCTTGGCATCGAATAATTGGCTTCAACCAAATTATCATAGGCGTTATGCACCAGACTTGAACTTTGGCTCATGATGTGATTGACAGTTAGGTTTGATGAATATTTGCTTGATTTAAATCTAAACTCAGGAATGAAGTCGACAATCTTGTCGTCCCAGCTAAATTTCTGTTCTTCCACCAGTTGGGCTGTTAAACCAGCAGCAAAGGTTTTAGAAACACTGGCCAGTCTGAAGACGGTATTTTCATCGACCGGGTCCTTACTACCTAGCGCACGGACACCAATTCCCTCCATGGCGATAACTTTACCGTCACGAATAATAGCATAGGCACCACCGGGGACTTTATTTTCCTTTAATTGTTCGCGAAAATCTTGTTCAAAAGAGGTAACAATATCATCCACCGACGCGGCGGAAGAGACCGAAACCTGCAAAAAAGATAATAAAACAATTAAACTCAAAAAACGCATATGGTGATCCGTGTTAAAAACAATTTATTCTCTGCCCTTACCTTATAGAGAAAGGGTTAATCTTTAAATAATTCATTCGATTTCTGATAACAATACAGCAAATAAGTGAAAATTGGAACCAAAACTGCGACCACAACCGGTCCATAAACTACTTTCGCAAGAGATGGCGAGTAGAAAACCGCCAGAAATGAACATAAATCACCAATCACAAATGCCCAAAATAGCAGTATTTTTGCCCATTTATGGCCTTTACGACTGTAATAAATTACATTCCCGATCACAACTGCAGGAGCAAAAAATGTTGTTGGAATTATAAAATGGTGTTCTAAAACACTCTGTTCAAAAACTTTCCACAAAAGACCTAGAACCAGCAATGACGCTAAAAATTCCGGCCAACTTTTCTTGACGCTGTCCATTTGCACCTCTCCCTTTTATAATTTTCTGGAGCTTATAACAAAATTTCTTAATTTACAAACCCCTTCAGTATAGATATTATCTATGAATAAATATTTTTAAGTAGAAATTATCAATGATTGAAAATTACCAGCTTCGTTATTTTCTTGCCGTGGTCGAAACTGGCAGCTTCACAAAAGCTGCAAAAAGGGTATTTGTCACTCAACCAACGTTATCAGCTGGTATCAAAAAACTAGAAAGCGATCTCGGAAGCAAGTTGTTTGACCGCACCTCCAGACGGGTATTTTTAACGGAAAGTGGCACCCGGTTTGTCCCGCACGCAAAATCGATCCTCTATCAACTCAATCTTGCCGAAGCGGACATAAAATCGACCGGACGCGCGCACCTATTGCGCCTTGGCATTCTTATGACAATACCGGCATCAATTGTTCGGCGCCTTCTTTCTGCCTTTAACCGTGAAATAAGCGGACTAGTGACAGAACTTTTTGAAGGCACAGAACAGGAAATTCAGAACCGCCTCGACGAAGGCAAGATTGATATCGCCCTGACCATCATGCGGCCGACATTAAAACTTGAACAAACGCCGCTCTATAAAGAGGGATATTCACTGGCTCTAGCCGATCATCATCCCTTGGCACAAAAAAGAAGTCCTATTCATCCAAATGAGTTTGCCAGTGAGCCGACAATTGTCCGTTCCCGCTGCGAGATATTAAGCGAAACCAGCCGCTTCTTTACCGACCACAACGTGCGCCCCCGGCTGGTTTTTAATACCGCTCAAGACGAACGTGCCCTATCCATGGTCGCGGCAGGCATCGGCTTTACAACAATGCCCGACCACTACGAAATGGACGGAGTAAAACGCATCAAAATGATCGGCTACGATTTTGAACGGGAAATCGGCCTTGTTAAAACATCCTACCAATTGAGCGAAGAACGTACTAGTCTTCTGGGTCAGTTTACACAGTTCACGCAATCTCACCTTCCAGAGATCACCTACGAAAGTTGATCGCCTATGTTCATAGAACTTTTTAATGTTATATCGCCAGTACTATTACTTGCTCTCGCAGGATACATGTGGGTGAGACTGGGTTACGAGTATCCAACCGAATTCGTTACCAGACTGAATATGAATTTTGGTGCGCCGTGCCTCGTGTTTGTCGGCATTCTCAACCTTGGTCAGGATTTGGGATCCTTATCATATTTTATGATCGCTTCGGCTGTTTCCATTGCATTCATGCTTGTCCTATCGACCTTGTTCGTGTTCGCAACCGGCCTGCCAAAACGCGGGTACATCATTTCGCTCTCGTCTTCCAACTGCGGTAATATGGGGATACCTCTGTGCCTGTTTGCCTTTGGCCAGCCAGGCATGTCGTTGGCTATTGCGTATTTTGCCGTCGGTACCGTCTATCAGTTCACGGTTGCCCTCTTTATTTCACACGGTAATATGAATTTAGTCGATCTATTCAGAATTACTTTTTTATGGGGTATTGCTGCGGCGTTATTTTTCATCCTCACCAATACGGCGCCCCCTACCTGGATTATGAACACAACAGAACTTCTGGCCGGCGTAACTATTCCACTGATGCTGCTGACCCTCGGCGCGTCCCTTGCCACCTTGAAAGTGGTCAAACTTAGCAAGATAGTTTCTATCGGATTTCTCAAAATTGCATTGGGGATGAGTGTCGGCATCGCCACCGCGAGCTTCTTTGGTTTCGAAGGACTAGAGCGCAATGTTCTGATCATGCAAATGTCGATGCCAGTCGCCGTCTTCAGTTATCTACTCGCTTCAAAATATAACCGCAATCCAGATGAAGTGGCCAGTCTGATATTCATCACCACGCTACTCACCTTTTTCACGGTTCCATTAATGCTGATTTTCTTATTTTAATCGCCACTGGCTTTTAAGTTTAGTGATAACGCGTGAACAGGACCGGCCAGTTCGTCGGCGAGAATCTTATACACCATTCTCTGACTTTCGACACGGCTCTTACCCTTGAGATCCGAAGATACCATATTAATATGGAAATGGGTTTCTCCTTCAGGACGGGCCCCGGCATGACCAGCATGCTTATGGGATTCGTCAATAACTTCTAAAAATTCACAATTAATGGCCTTGTTCATCTTTGATTCAATATTTTCTTTTACAGTCATCGACAATCTTTCTAATGAGTATGCTTTTTCATTATAGATGCTATAATGGTTAAGTTGATTGAAGACAATAAGCGAATATAATTATATGAGTAATGGGGCCCAAAAAAGAACCTGTGAATGGAACGACTGTAACAAGGAAGGACGCTACCGCATCCAGACCAGCGCAGATCGGGACGACATTCACTATTTCTGCCAACTCCACGCCCGCACATTTGATCTTGGTGTTGTAAATCAAGGCCCGTTCTTCGGTTCTGCTGGACCCAATTGGACCCAAAAAAACGCGAGTTCTAAAGGTTCTACATTCAATGGCTATGAAAAAAGTGCGCCTGGCGTAGATAAAGACGTTCGCATCCGTCACGTTGGTTCGGATAAAACACTTAACTACACAAAAGAGGACCTTGAAAACCTCAAGACGCTAGGCCTCGATACCGGCTCAACACCAGAAGAAATCAAAAAAGCTTATAAATTACTTGTCAAACATTGCCATCCCGATCAAAATCCCGATCTTGAGAATGGTATTTATATATTTAACCAGATTAACGAGGCTTATAACGCTTTGAAAGACAAAGATTTTAGCTAATTTACCAAGCAAGTGGACAGTATAATGACAACGACGAATAGCACAGACTCCGGAATTCCGGACATGCTTTTAAATGTAAACCAGGTATTTGGCATCGATTCTGACATGGAAATTCATGGTTTTTCAGAACCGAATGAACATGTGCCGGAAATTGATGAAAGCTATATATTTGACCATGATACGACATTGGCGATCCTGGCTGGGTTTGCCTATAATCGCCGCGTCATGGTTCAGGGCTATCACGGCACAGGTAAATCAACTCATATTGAACAGGTCGCTGCCCGTCTTAACTGGCCGTGCCTGCGCATCAATCTGGACAGTCATATCAGCCGTATTGATTTGATCGGTAAAGATGCCATTACTCTCAAAGACGGTGTACAGGTTACAGAATTTAAGGAAGGCATCCTGCCTTGGGCTCTACAGAATCCGACAGCGCTTGTCTTTGATGAATATGATGCAGGACGTCCGGATGTGATGTTTGTGATCCAGCGGGTTCTTGAAGTGGCAGGTAAACTCACCCTTCTTGACCAGAATAAAGTGATAAAACCACACCCGTCTTTTCGTCTGTTTTCAACCACCAATACCATCGGCCTCGGTGACACCACAGGCCTTTACCATGGCACCCAGCAGATCAACCAGGGACAAATGGACCGCTGGTCGATTGTCACTACACTTAATTACCTGCCCCACGAGCACGAAGAAAACATTATTGCTGCTAAAATGCCATTGATGCAAAATGAAGACGATCTAAAAATAATTAGACAAATGGTGCAGGTTGCCGAATTAACCCGTAAAGGTTTCATCAATGGTGATATTTCAACAGTTATGTCACCGCGTACAGTACTCACCTGGGCCGAGAATTTCGAAATATTCAAAGATCTCGCCTTCTCGTTCCGTCTTTCGTTCCTCAACAAATGTGATGAACTGGAACGCCCCATAATTTCTGAATATTATCAGCGCTGCTTCGGTGAAGAGCTAAAAGGTGCGTCGGTTCTCCAGAAGACAGATTTTTAAATAGGTTTAAACGCTTGAGCAAAGGCACCCTAAATAACCTCGAAGATTTTAAGCGCGCTGTATCCTCTACAGTGCGGGCTCTGGCCAATGATGCGGAAATCGATATAAGCTTCGGCACCGCACCGACGCCAGCACCGGGTCAATTGCGCCTACCGATGGTTTATACGGATATGTCCCATGATGAAATTGCCGAACTTCGCGGTAAAGGGGACAGCTTTTCGCTACATAAGCGTTTTCACAACAATAAATTGCATAATAAATATATGCCCAAAGGCGAGCTAGCCCAGCAGGTCTTCAACGCCATTGAAGACGCCCGGGTCGAAGCAATTGGCAGCAATGAAATGAAGGGGGTTGCCAAGAACCTTAAAGCCCATGTTGAAAAATATTATAACGACCACACTATTGAGGATGCCGAATTAATTGACAAAGCGCCTTTGGGTGATGTGCTTAAATTGCTGGTTCGCGAGCGCCTTACTCAAGAACTGCCGCCCAAATCGGTAAGAAAAACCGTCAATAAACTACGCTACGAAATCGAAGAAAAAGCCGGCGAGCATCTCGATGCGCTGGCAAAAAGTGTCAATGACCAGGATAAGTTTTCAATCCTCAGCCGTCAGGTAATCGCAGACCTTGACCTTGCTCGTGAATATGACACGGACGAAGAGCCGGACGATGATGGCGGTGATGATCTTGATGATCAATTCGAAGACAATGATCAATCCGAAGAAGATATCGAAAATGAAAGCGATCAGGGCGAAGATAGCTCTGACGAAAGCGGCGAACCGTCAGACGAACAGGCCGATGATAATGCCAGCGGCGATCAAACCAGCGAGATGTCAGCTGAAGAGCTTATGGAAATGCTCAAACAAGCGCAAAATGAAAACGCCGCACCGCCGCGCAACGACAATGACCCCTTCGGCCTTTATTCCATGGGCCCCGGTTATAAGGTTTATTCGCGCGACTTTGATGAATATGTCGCCGCCGAAGATCTTTGTGATCCTGATGAGCTTTTGCAACTGCGAAAAAAACTCGATCAGCAGCTTTATCATCTTCAGGGTATGGTCTCAAAACTTGCCAATCGGCTTCAGCGTCTTTTAATGGCCAAACAAACTCGGTCATGGGAATTTGATCTCGAAGAAGGAATTCTCGATACAGCAAGGCTTACACGGGTTGCGACAAATCCAATGCATCCTCTTTCATTCAAAGCGGAAAATGACAGCGAATTTAAAGACACCGTGGTCACATTGCTGATTGATAATTCCGGCTCCATGCGCGGACGTCCCATATCTATTGCCGCCATGTGCGGTGATATCTTATCGCGCACATTAGAGCGCTGCGGCGTCCGTGTTGAAATTCTTGGCTTTACCACCAAAGCATGGAAAGGCGGAAAATCGCGCATCAAATGGACCGAAGAAGGTAAACCGGACCATCCCGGGCGGCTCAATGATTTGCGCCACATTATTTATAAATCTGCAGATAGCCCCTTACGTCGCAGCCGCAACAACCTTGGTCTTATGCTACGTGAAGGACTTCTCAAGGAAAATATTGATGGTGAAAGCCTCTTATGGGCCCATAACAGATTAATATCGCGCCCGGAAGAGCGGCGAATTCTTATGGTAATCTCGGACGGGGCACCGGTTGATGACAGCACGCTTTCTTCAAACAGTGCCAACTATCTTGAAGATCACCTGCGTCACGTGATCGAAGTGATTGAGACTAAATCACCGGTAAAACTTCTCGCCATCGGCATTGGTCATGATGTGACAAGATATTATAAAAATGCCATCACCATTATGGACGCGGATCAACTGGGCGGCGCAATCACTGATCAGCTCGCGATGCTATTTGAAGATAATTAGTCATCATTCTTAAAGTAACTACGCAACCATTTTTCAAACAGCAGATCATCTAGCGCATCCTTAAGCGCGTCGCGGAAATTTTCCACTTCCTGGCCAGACATATTCTCGCCTGCGGAGCTTGGGTCTAACTTGTCACCGTCATATCTTTTGTTCAGGGTGCCCTGCTCGTCTATAAACTGGCCATATTCAACAAGCAATTCAGCAATAGACGGTCCCAGAAACCCTATCGAATAGGTCAAGCTCTCCTCGGTAGTCACTCCAGCATGCGCAAAATAAGGCGGAATGTATAATACATCCCCCATCCCCACCTCTATTTCATCACCGACAAAATCCTCAGCAAGGACCTTAAGGTCAATATCAGCAATATATTTTTCGTCCAGTATGGCGTCGCGGCCAATTTTCCAGCGCCGCTTGCCACTGCCCTGGATTAAAAACACATGATAACTATCAAGATGCGGCCCAACACCGCCACCCGGTGTTGAATAACTAACCATTACATCATCAATTAACCAACATGGTGAAAATCCAAAAGGTTCGACAATTTTTGCCGTCGGCGGGTGATGTTTTTCAACATCCTGAATCAAAAGGCTCCAATTTTTCTCACCAATGGTGGAAAACTTTTCTTCTTCAAACGGACCATGCACGCAGGTCCATCCTTCCGTTTGGACAATACGTGAGCGAATATCATCCTCAAGCGATAGTCCCGCAAGCTCGTCAGCACCGATCAGCCCGTCCAATATTGACTCAGGAACCCCGTTTCTGACCAAAAACGGCTTTTTGTTCCAGTATTTCTTATAGAAATCATCCGGCTCCGGAAGTGATGATAACGTTAAAAGTGCTGCGCTCATAAAACCCTGCTTTAAAAATAGAAATAAACATTTAAACTAAGCTATAACACCTGTGAGGAAGAATGAAAATGTCAGATTGGTCCGTCTATATCTTAAAATGTAAAGATGACAGCTATTACACCGGAATTACCAATGATCTCGAAAAGCGTATCGCCGACCATGAAAGCGGAAGCGGTGCGAAATATACCCGTGGCCGCAGTCCTCTGACATTGATGCATACGGAGATGTTTGAAAACCGAAGTGCTGCATCAAAGCGAGAATTTGAAATTAAAAAACTTTCCCGCAAGGAAAAAGAACGGCTTATAACGCCGGATCTTCAATTTCCGTCATCCAGTTTTTAAGAAATGCCTCTAGTACGGACCTTCTAATCTGATGATCCGGGTGACTGATTAAATTACTCATCTCTCCTGGATCAGTGCTCAATTCATAAAGTTCATCAACGAGCTCTGCATCGGCACCCAGCCCAAACCGTTTCACCAGCTTCCAATTTCCGATCCGAACCATACGCAGCTTTGCGATGCCGAAATTCTCCATATTATACTGGGCAAATACCGGTTCATGGACGCCGACGTTGTCCCCTTTTAAAAGCGTGGTCAAATCCCGACCCTCTGCTTTATAGCCGGAGGGCAAATCAAGGCCGACCATTTTGAGGATGGTTGGGAATAGATCTACATTGGAAACCGGTGCTTCAACCACCGCCCCACTTTTAGCAACGCCCGGCCAACGGATAATCATCGGAATTTTTATGGCTTCATCAAAGAGATTGGCAATATTTTCGCTGCCAACCACCTGATCACCAGCAATCGCACCAACGGCACCGCGACCAAAATATCCATGATGGCCGATCAGCATGCCATGATCTCCGGCGTAGATAACAATCGTTTTTTCAGCAAGTCCAAGTCTATCAAGCTCAGCAAGCACCTCACCGACCGCACGGTCGAGTGCGTGAATGGCTGCATAATTGTTGCGTGTCATATCCTTGAGCCACAGCGTATCAACACCCGGTGTTATCGGTACCACGGGGTCGATATGCGCAACTGCATCTAAATCCTTCTGTGGTACCGCATTCCACGGCCTTTGCGGCTCGCGAAACATTAAGGTCAGCGCAAATTTACCATCTTGATTTTCATTTAAAAATTCTTTCGCATGCTCGACGAAAATATTTGACGTATGTCCAGTAACCTCACCAACAACCCCATTATCATCAAGCTGTGGATCAAAGGCTTTCGAATCCTGATCATAACCGACAAAATAATCAAATCCGCGGTTAAGAGGATGCCTTTCCTCTGCTTCGCCCAAGTGCCATTTACCAATTAGTCCGGTTTTATACCCGTTCTCTTTGAGCACCTGCGGCCATAGAACCGCCAATGTGTCCATACCGCGATCCGTATATTTTTCATTGAGCATCAGGAAATCATGTACACCAACCTGACTGGGATATTTTCCACTCCAAAACGCAGCCCTGCTCGGCGAACAAACGGGTGCAGCGGCATAAGCATTATCAAAACGAACACCTTCCGAGGCAAGTTGATCAAAATTCGGTGTCACCGCTTGCGTGTCCCCATAAGCGCCCATTGCCCTCTGCGAATGATCATCCGGGACAATAGCAATGATATTCCAGTTTTGTGCCGACACAGAAGCATGTGCCGCAATAATGTAAAAAATACCTAAAACACATATAAGTAAACGTTTATCCAAACCCGTTCCTCCCAAAACTAGTCACCCTAATCTTTATCATAATATATTTGATATACTAAATTATTATAAAATTATATGACTTCCTCCTCCAATTTGAACGTAATAAAACCATAAAATAATGAGAAAAATTTGATGCAAAAATTGCCGCATTGCAAGCAATTTCCGTTGCGTCCCATAAATACAAAAAATTTTAATTAATTGCCAAAATAGATTTATGTAGGCAAAATACCTCTTCAATTTATAGAAAAGAGAGGAATTAAGAATGGGAATTATTGGAGCAATTATCATTGGGGCGATTGCTGGTTGGTTAGCCGGTAACTTCATGAAGGGGGCCGGTTTTGGTATTGTAGGGAATGTTATCGTTGGTATCGTCGGCGGTATTGTTGGTAGTTTTGCCTTTGGCCTTCTTGGTATTTCACTGGGCGGCGAACTTATCGGCTCACTGATTACAGCAACTATTGGTGCTGTCATATTACTGTTCATTATCGGACTTGTTAAAAAATAATTTTGCAGAGTTCAACCCCACATGGGAGATAAATAATGAATAAACTTGTTGCCGAATGTTTTGGAACATTTTGGCTTGTTCTTGGCGGCTGCGGCAGTGCCGTATTAGCCGCTGGGTTTCCGGAAGTCGGTATCGGACTGCTTGGCGTATCTCTGGCTTTTGGACTTACAGTACTGACGATGGCCTACGCCATTGGTCACATTTCTGGTTGCCACCTTAACCCCGCCGTGTCTATCGGACTATGGGCTGGTGGTCGGTTTCCTGCAAATCAACTGCTACCCTATATCGTCGCACAAGTGATCGGCGGTCTAATTGGTGGCGGGGTTTTATATCTCATTGCTACAGGACAGGCTGGATTTGATGTCGGAGGATTTGCATCAAATGGGTTCGGTGAACACTCACCTGGCGGCTATAACATGACGGCCGCACTGATATGCGAAGTTATCATGACAATGATGTTTTTACTGGTGATTATGGGCGCAACAGATGAACGTGCTCCGGCTGGTATGGCACCAATTGCAATTGGTCTTTGCCTAACGCTGATTCATTTAATCAGCATTCCAGTGACAAATACGTCCGTTAATCCAGCGCGAAGCACTGGGGTAGCATTATTTGCTGGCGACTGGGCAATATCACAGTTATGGCTGTTCTGGGCCGCTCCAATTGTAGGGGCAGTACTTGGTGCCATGATTTATAAATATATCGGCGCCAAAAGCAAATAAAACCAAACCATCTAAGGCGAACGAGTAATGTTTAAACTAACGGTAATCGACCAATCTCCGGTCCAAAATGGTTCGTCAGATAATAGGCCAGCCCCGCAACTTACCGCGGAGCTGGCCAAAATTTGTGAAGATGCGGGCTATAGTCGGTATTGGCTTGCTGAACATCATAATACGTCATATTTTTCCGGACCCAATCCGGGTACAATGATCAGCCATATTGCGTCAGTTACTAAAAACATGCGCATCGGCAGCGGCGGTGTTATGCTGTCTCACTATAGTCCTTACATGATCGCGGAACAGTTCCGACTATTATCGACATTATTTCCGGGCCGCATTGATCTCGGTATTGGCCGTGCTCCGGGCGGTGATGGCCTTGCAAGTCAAGCCTTGGCCTATCCAGGAAACCCCACTCATGGTGAGGTTTATTCCAGGCAAGCCCTTGATTTAAAGAATTTCCTTGGCGGAAACCTCGAAGAAGATCATCCGTTTAAAGAAATGAAAGTGTCGCCGTATAAAGACTATAATCCCGAGCTTTGGATGCTCGGAACCAGCGGCGGTAGCGCCGCTCTCGCCGGGCATCTCGGATATCATTTGTCCCTCGGATTGTTTATCGCACCAACCGGTCAAAGGTATGATATTATAGAAGAATATCTGGATGCATTTGAAGAAGCGGGTCATGATTTCGAACCCAAAATCATGATCGCCGTTGGCGCATACTGCGCGGACACATCAGAAGAAGCGGACTATATCGCAAGCTCACAACTATACAAAAAAACCGTTCAGCAAACCCGCGGTCTGGATAACCCGTGGATACATCCTGATCAGGTCATGGACGAGATTAAAACCTTCTCAGACCGCGAACATAGATTTTATAACCTACTAAAGGAAAGCTTTGTCATCGGTTGCCCTGAAACTTGCGTAACAAAGATGGAGGGTCTCAAATCATATTGGAAAACAGATGAAATAGCCCTTCTCACCGTCACTCACGATTTTGAGAGTCGTGCCCAAAGTTATCGGTTGTTGGCAGAGCAGCTTTCTCAATAGCTATAATTTCTTTATTATACCTGGGTACCAATAAACTGCACTGACACTATAGCAAGCACGGACTTAGACTTTAAACAAACACAGCCAGTGATGGGGCTTTTTATTTGAACCGCTGAAAACGATTTCAAGCCGTCTACGCGTATTAGGTCTCTTTGAAAACAGGAAAATCAACCCAGAATGTTGAACCGACGCCATATTCTGATTCAAAACCAATGGTGCCGTCCATGGCTTCGGTCAGATTTTTACAAATAGAGAGACCCAGCCCGATACCAGCAATATCGGGATTGTGATTATTGCTGCGTTCAAATGGAGCAAAAAGAAGACCTTCCTTGTCTTTTGGAATTCCAACGCCACTATCCTTAATGTAAATTCGCAAGTGGTCATCATCAATATCGTAACAGCCAAACTCGATCATGCCATTGGGTTTGTTATACTTCACGGCATTGGTTATTAAATTAAGCAATATTTGTTCCAACCGGGCGCGATCAACAAATACTTTCTTATCGGTCTTTTTTATACCATTGAATTTAATACTACCTTTTTCGGCAAGTTGCCTGATAATTGGTAGGTTTTTCTTAAAAATATCACTAGGCCAGACAGGTTCCAGCATATAGTCAACTCTGCCCATTTCAAGTTTGGAAAAATCAAGAATGTCGGATATGAGATTGTTGAGCATGCGACCAGCATCAGCAATAATTCTCAGACTTTCGTTTCTACTTTCAGCATTATCAGCACCGACGCCCATTTCAAGCGCTTCTGCAAATCCAATTACGGCGTTAAGTGGCGTTCTTATTTCGTGGCTCATTGTGGCTAAAAATTTTGACTTTTCAGCATTGGCAGCTTCCGCATCATTTTTAGCGGCTTGTAGTTTTGCAAGCTGAATTTTTTGTTCTGTTACGTCGCGCATCACCGCAACAGTACCCAGTGGCATATTATTTTTGTCATGATAGAGAGTCATTGATATCTCGAATGGAAATTCGTTACCATCCACATGCTTTGCCCTGCCTTCACCAATATATTTTCCCGTTGCTGCAATACTGCTAAATGCATCAAGCTGTTTTTGCTTCCAATCTTCTTTGTTGGCAGCAAATTCCATGCTGGTCATACCCATCATCTCTTCGTGGCTATAGCCCATCATTTTTTGCGCGTTGTGATTACTATCAATAATTTTTGCGTTTATATCAAACATCACAATTCCATCATTGACATTTTCAAACACAATCGCGTGGAGTTTTTGCTCGCATTCATTTTTTATAACATGGTCAACATTGCGAAGAACTGATATTGAACCTTGAAACTTTCCGTCTTTTCCAATTTGCGGGGTAGAGAGCAAATCGTAATGATGTAGATCGTCATCATGGTGTTTCAACAATACTCTGCCATTCCAGTGCTTGTTAGCCCATTGTGAAAACTCTGTCTTCTGATTGATAGGTTTCTGACTTTCTTCACAGATAATAAGATCAAGTATATTCATACTCAAAAACTCATCATAGGAATAACCTGTTACATTCTGAATTGCTTCGTTTGCATAGCGAATTCGACCTTCTCCGTCACATAAAATGACAATATCTTGGATAGTTTCAATTATTTTTGACTGCAAATTCTCAGTTTCAATCAGCGCAATTTGAGCAAATTTGGCACCCATCAAATTTGCTATTTCTGTAAATATCTGAAGGTCGCCCTGAGTGAAGTAATCAACATTTTCATGTTCGCTGTCGATGATGCCATAAAGAATGCCATTATGGCAGATAGGTACATATAGTCCCGAACCAGGTTTTTTAAGATCATCCATATATAAATCATTGTCTGACATATCATTAACCAGAGTAGCGGTCTTAGTAAGACCAACCATACCTACAATATTTGAGCCAATGGGAGTTTCCAACGGATTTTTTATCTGGCGATCATGAGAATATTTGGGGCCAATGGCCACTTTTTGAACTATTACTTCTCTTTGAGCATCATACAAACTCACGACACAGTCATGATAACCAAGCTTGCCAGCAACTTCTTCTGTCACATACCAAATCAGCTCTTCTATGTCCATGAGGCCAATAAGGTGAAGAGTAAAACTATGCAGAACGTTTAGATACTTTTTAGTTTTCATGTGGCTAGGTAATACATTCCATAGTCAATTTTTAGATTTATTCCCCACTAATGCACAATAATATCCAAATAATATTTAATAAATTAATAATATTCATAAATATATATATTTTTCACATGTTATAAAAACCTTCTTCCTATCTGGATCAAAGCGCCTCTTTAAAGAGCGGAAGTCTGCCATATATGAGCGTTTCCCCATAAAAACTATTACACGAAAACAAAGAACATCACTGGTCCGGATGAGGATTGCGGTTTTAACAAAAGAGATTATATTGAAGCGCTTGCGGACGATCTAAGATGGCAGTAATGTAGCCACATGAATTTAAAGAACTGCATTAATATAGAAGACCTGCGCCTAGCCGCGAAACACCGCGCACACAAAATGGTCTTTGACTATATTGACGGTGGCGCCGACGATGAAAAAACGTTAGCGCGCAACACCAGCGCCTTTGATGATTATGAACTTCTTTATAAGGTTCTATCTGGCGTCGATAATCCGGACACATCGACCACTCTTCTTGGCGAGAAGATTGATGTGCCATTTTTTCTTTCCCCTTCTGCTGGCAATCGCCTGTTTCATACGGTCGGCGAAATTGGCCCGGCCATAGCCGCCGACAAAGTTGGTACCATCTATAGCCTCGCCACCCTGTCATCAATCAGCATTGAAGACATTGGCGCCCTGACCGACGGGCCAAAATGGTTCCAGCTTTATGTCTGGAAAGACCGGGGACTGGTGAGGGAAATGCTGACGCGCGCCAAAGCCGCTGGATATACAGCCATGTTCCTGACCGTTGATCTACCGATCGCAGGTAACCGCGAACGCGATCCGAAAAATGGCTTTACCATTCCGCCAAAAATCGGCCTGAGCCAAATGTGGGAAGCATTAAAATCGCCGTGGTGGGTGATGGATTATTTATTCAGCCCTCAGATCACCTATGCCAATCTCAATAACGCCACATCAGCGATATCCTTAAGTAAATTCATCGAAGATCAAATGGACGCCAGCTTTAATTGGAAGGACGCCGAATGGCTACTCGGTGAATGGAACGGGCCTTCAATACTCAAAGGCGTCGTGCGTACCGACGATGCCGTGCGCGCCGAACAAACTGGCTTTAATGCAATATCCATTTCGAACCACGGCGGACGCCAACTTGATACCTCCCCCGCACCCATATCGTGCCTCGCCCCCATAAGGGATGCGGTTTCAGACAAAACAGAACTGATCGTCGATGGCGGCATCAGACGCGGTACCGACGTCCTAAAAGCCCTAGCCATGGGCGCAAATGCCGTAAGCTTCGCGAGGCCCTATTTATACGGTCTTGCCGCGGGCGGTGAAGAAGGTGCCATCCGCGCTGTCGAGCTGATCCGCGACAGTATCATCCGCGACATGATCCTTCTTGGAGCAAGATCAATCAAGGATATTGATGAGAGCTTTATAAAAAACATTTAGTTGTCTCAAGAACAATTGGCTCGCTTTCAAACCAGATGTTTTTCGGAATTATAGCTTAAACGTGCTTCTTCGTTGGCAGGATAGGATACGTGTAACACTCTTGCCGCTGCGGGCCTTGCGTCAATGGTATCAATCCACCTTTGCAGGTTTAAAACGGTTCTATTGAAATTCCAGCCATGCCATGAATGCGTGCCCACGTCCAATTGGCAATATCGGCGATCGAAAAATCACCGGCAAGAAACTCATGATCGGCCAAGCGATTATCAAGCACACTCAATTGCCGTTTTGTTTCATTCCTTCATTTGTCTATTATTGCTCAATAAGCTCAATGCGGTACCCGTCCGGATCTTCAATGAAGGCAATCACTTCTTTTTCACCCGTTTCATCAACAGCGAACGTCATTTCACCTGGCGCGCGGAGTATGTTTACACCGATGCTTTGTAAATAAGTGGTTGTCGCATATATGTCCGAAACACCGAGGGCAATATGACCAAAGCCAGTGCCGTGGCTATAGGTGTGATCACCCCAATTATATGTAAGTTCTACCGTTGCATTTGTCGCATCGTCGCCGTATCCCATGAAAACGAGCGTGAATTCACCTTCGGTAAATGTCTCGCGCTTAAGCTCCCTCATCCCAAGAGCATCGCGGTAAAAATTTATTGATCGGTCAAGGTCGCTTACACGGACCATCGTATAAAGAATTTTGGAGGGCATGATTTCTGGGTCAGGTTTATTCGTCATAGTCTTCACTTTCTATAAACATTGAATGGGTCCCTGCGTCTAAATAACGATCAGAGACCCACCCTAATTTTCATCCTATTTCTCTAATTGTCCGTCGTCGAATGATTTGAGACTTATTTAGTTTATTTTATAAGGAGGCTT
>CAXBLS010000002.1:0-67893 GCA_963976585.1 uncultured Kordiimonadaceae bacterium | reverse complement strand
CGCAGGAAAAATCGTTGCAGGACTTAAGAGCAACGCTAAAGCAAATCATCGGCTATATTAAGAAAGAAGACAAAAACCATAATCGCAGTCGCGACTCACTTTATAATATTCTTACCGCGATTTATGAATTTCATGATACGTGTGAAAATTCGCCGGAGGCTTATAACGCGATCGTAGAAGAGCATGGATTAAAAGTTCAAAGTCGAGCGCCATTTACTCCGGTTCTAAAAATATGCCTCGGTAAAGATTACGATAAAACAAGACTCACCGAGTATGCCGCCGCACTAGGCATCGCCCGCTACATGAATGTTGATATCAGCGAGTTCCATGCCTTCATCAAAAACTTCCCCGGTGGCATCAAAGGCTGCGTTAAAGAGATGCGCGCCATACGGAAACACGGCACTTCGGGTAACATTGCTGCCCGCAAAACGAAATCGATTGAAGAAGCCCGGGAAATCCTACGCGATATGGCACCCATAGCAAGTTTCAGACTGAAAAAAATAATTGTCGGAAATAATGTCGACGAATTCTGTCTATTGCTTGCCAAACGGGACGGACATGATATTAATGTGCTTAAGATACTTGACGAGAAATATACTAGATTAGATCCAATTATAAAACGTGCTGCTTTTATTAAGGGCAACCTAAATGACCGTAAATAAACTATTTCTTAAGCCAGATACACTTATACTACATTCCAACAAAAGAATTATTTCTACACTAAAAGGAAAATGCCGTGAGCAGTTGGTCCCAAAAAGAAATTCGCCTCGACTCCATCATTGACTACTCTAAGGAAAATATGAAGTCTTCCCTTGGATCAGGATTTATCGAATTTGTTAACGATTTTTATAAAAACGCCTCTCCTGAAGACTTGAGCCTCAGGCTGGATGAACTGTATGCCATTGTTCTTAGCAACTGGAAATTCATCTCAGCCTTTAACCAAACCGGCTCAAAGATTAGAATTTTTAATCCGACCCTCGAAGAGCATGGGTGGACATCCTCCCACACAATCATTCAGATTCTCAGCAAAGATATGCCGTTTTTAATCGACAGCATCACATCAAACCTACTTGAAGATGGCAACGCATTACACATGCTTATTCATCCGGTGCTTGAATTTAACCGTAATGATAAAGGCAAAATGGTCGAAAAAGGTGGCAAAAAGTCCACCGAGTCCATTATGCACATCGAAATTACTGCCATGAGCGACGAGCAGGAAATAGGCCATCTGCACGAAAAGTTGAAGACCGTCACCGATTTTGTCCACGCGTCCGTCGAGGACTGGAAGTCGATCGTTAAAAAAGTCGAAGAAACATCAAAGAACCTTGATCTAGCACCCAAATCCGTTACCCGCGCAGAAGTTAAGGAAGGGCAGGCCTTTCTTAAGTGGCTTACTGAGAATAATTTTACTCTTCTTGGCTACCGCGAGTACGATCATAACAACAAAAAGTCTCCACATATTGGTGATGGATATGGCATTTTGCGTGATCCCGACGTTCACGTTCTTCGTGGACCGGAAGGCCTGGTAACAATCTCTCCGGAGATTGAAGATTTTATGGCTGATGATAAAATTATGATGATCACCAAGGCCAATGTAAAATCATTGGTTCACCGCGTCGTGCATCTTGATTATATCGGTTTTAAGAAGTTTGATAAAAAAGGAAAAGTCGTCGCCGAAACCCGTTTTGTCGGCCTCTTCACATCGGACAGCTATAACCAGCGTGCCCAAAACATTCCCTATCTCGACCGAAAAGTTCGTTCCGTGGTTGAACGTTCTGGGTTTGATTATAACAGCCACGATGGCAAGGCCCTTTTCCACATCCTCGAAACCCTGCCCCGTGATGAGCTGTTTCAAATCGAAGAAGAGCCTCTCTTTCAAACCTCTATTGGCATATTGCATCTAAATCTACGTCCGCAATGTCGTGCCTTTGTGCGCAAAGATAAGTTTGAGCGCTTTGTCTCCACTCTCGTGTTTGTACCGCGCGATCTTTATAATTCTATCTTAAGAACCAAAATTGAGAAAATTCTTTGCGATGCGTTTAATGGTGAGCTTTCTTCTCGCTATGCGCAACTGAGCAATGACCGCATTGCCCGCTGGCACTTTATTATTCGTACAAAACCCGGCCAAGTGCCAAATCCTGATACCGAAAGTATTAATAAAAGAATTTCGAAGGTCGCGCAAAGCTGGACAGACTATTTCCTTGAGGTGTTGATTGATCGCTGGGGCGAAGAGAAAGCAACCCAGTTGTTTAGAAAATACAGCAAAGCCTTTAACCCGGCTTATTTAGAGAATTTTGACCCCCGCTTTGCGGTAACCGACGTCGACAAATTTGAACAACTTCCCAACAATGATAACATAGGCTTTAATTTTTACCGCGAACAAGAAGACGCCGAGCATATCGTTCGTCTTAAAATTTATACAAGCAGCAACCCTATCGCCTTGAGTGACTGTTTGCCGATGCTTGAAAACCTAGGCCTTAGAGTAATTGAGGAATATGCTTTCGATGTCATCACTGGCGAGAATGATGAAAAGGTCGATCACAGTATCCATGATTTTTATCTCGAAGACCCTACTGGGAATGCCTTTGATCTTGGTGATTTAAAAGGCCGTATGGAAGACGCCCTTGTTGCCATTTGGGCAGGCGAAGTCGATAATGATGGCTTCAACAAGCTGGTTCTAAAAGCGGGGATGTCTTATCAACACGCCCTCATTTTACGCATATACAGCAAATATCTTCGCCAATTGGGCAGTTCTTATAGTGAGCTTTATATGCAGGATACGCTCACGCAATATGTTGACGTGTCTAAATTGCTGGCTGAACTATTTGAAATATATTTCAAACTTGATGTTGCGGACGGCTATGACCGTGACAAAGAAGCTGAAAAACACATCAAAAAAATCAAAAAGCTCCTTGCCAATGTCGATAGTCTTGATCAGGATCGCATGCTTCGCAACTACCTAAATGTAATTACCTGTTCATTGAGAACAAATTTCTATCAACAGACAGAGAGCGGAAATGCAAAACCTTACGTTTCGATCAAAATCAATAGTGCCAATGTAAATGAGGCACCGAAACCACGTCCTTACGCAGAGATTTTTGTCTATTCACCACGGTTTGAAGGCGTCCATCTAAGATCTGGCCCGGTTGCACGTGGCGGCCTCCGCTGGTCTGACCGAAAAGAAGATTACCGCACGGAGATCCTTGGACTCGTCAAAGCGCAACAGGTGAAGAATACTGTGATTGTGCCTGTGGGTGCAAAAGGCGGTTTCGTACCAAAGCAAATGCCGGCAAGCCCAAGCCGTGAAGAGTTTCTGGAAGAAGGGATCACCTGCTACAAGTCATTCATATCCGGTCTTCTCGACATTACGGACAATCTTAAAGAAGGCAATGTCATTCCACCAAGAGATGTTATTCGTCAAGATGACGATGATCCTTATCTGGTTGTTGCTGCCGATAAGGGAACCGCGACATTTTCCGATATTGCTAACGGCCTGGCTCAGGACTACGGCTTTTGGCTTGATGATGCTTTCGCGTCCGGTGGTTCCGTAGGATATGACCATAAAAAAATGGGCATAACCGCGCGGGGTGCCTGGGTTAGTGTACAACGCCATTTCCGTGAACGTGGTCTTGATGTACAAAAAGACAGCATCACCGTCGCAGGCATCGGTGATATGTCAGGTGATGTATTCGGTAACGGCCTTCTTTGTTCTGAGGCCGTAAAACTGGTCGCTGCGTTTGACCACCGCGATATATTTATTGACCCTGATCCTGATCCAGCGAAATCATACGCCGAAAGAAAGCGCATGTTTGATCTGCCACGCTCAAGCTGGGAAGATTATAACAAAAAACTTATCTCAAAAGGCGGTGGCATCTTTAGTCGCAAACTAAAGTCGATCAATCTGAGCCCGGAAATGAAATCACTGTTCGGTTTTGATGACGAGACAACATCAGCAGCCCCTAACGAGTTGATCCGAGCCATCCTTACTTCACATGTCGATCTGCTGTGGTTCGGCGGTATTGGTACTTATGTTAAATCGAGCGGCGAAAGCAATGCTGACGCAGGAGACCGCGCCAACGACGCCATCAGAATTAATGGCAAAGAACTTAACTGTAAAGTGATTGGTGAAGGCGGCAACCTTGGTTGTACGCAGCTTGGCCGGATCGAATATTGTATGAACGGCGGTATGATGAACACCGATGCGGTTGATAATTCAGCCGGTGTTGATTGCTCCGATAACGAAGTAAACATCAAGATTTTGCTCAACAGCATCGTTGCAGATGGTAAAATGACCAAAAAACAACGTGATTCACTACTCGAAGAAATGACCGACGATGTGGCCGCTCTTGTTCTGCGAGATAATTATCTGCAAACACAGGCCATCAGTCTCGCCAAATCAAGCAGCGTACGACAACTCGACAGCTTTGAGCGCTATCTTGATGAGTTGGAAAAATCCGCAAATCTGGACCGTGAACTTGAATTTCTTCCCAATGATGAGGAACTTGAAGAGCGCGAGGAAAATTCCCTCGGCCTAACCCGTCCGGAAAACTCTGTCCTAATTGCATATGCCAAGATGTCACTATTTGACAGTATGATGGACAGTGACATGCTTGATGACCCTTATCTTGAAAAGTTCCTCTTTAAGTCTTTCCCAAAAAGGTTAAGTAAAAACTACAAAAATGAGATGAGAAATCATCAACTTCGCAGGCAGATTATTGCCAAGGTTCTATGCAACGACATTGTAAACCGTGGCGGCATTCAGGCGATCAAGGAAGAAACCGGCGCAAGTGGTGCTGAAATAGCGCGCGCTGCGATCATCACCAGCGAAGTTTTTGAACTTGATAATCTTTGGGACCGGATCGAGAAGCTTGATTATATCGCGCCAGCGACGATTCAGATCTTGATGCTGATGGATGTAGAAGAGTTTGCTCGTCGTCAAACCATCTGGTTCCTCAACAACACCGACAGCAAACAGCCGATCCAGAAAATTATCGATAATTATAAACCAGGTATTACAGAGCTTTTCTTGATGGACACGGTCGCAAAAACCGCATCCGACGAGAGTTTCTCAGGGAAGCGCAATATGTATACTGAGCAAAATGTCGATGAAGATCTCGCTCAACATATCGCAAGCCTCGACATCAAAACAGCTGCTTGCGACCTGGTTCAGGTGGCTAAGGAGCTCGACCTTGATGTTACCCAAGTTGCCTCAGCCTACTTTATGTTTGGTGATGAGCTTGGCTTTGAATGGCTGCGTAGCCAGGCTGAGATGGTGGAAACATCTGATCATTGGGACCGCCTAGCGGTCAACAGTATTCTTGGTGATTTACAGGATCAGCAGAAAATTCTTACTCGTACAGCGCTCAATGGCTGTAAAGATGCTGGCTGTTTAAAAGCGGCCAAAAAATGGGTCAGCGACAATCAATCCGCAACGGTCCGCGTTAAGAAACTCTTGCAAGACTTCCAAAATGCTGGCGCCCTCAACGTGACCAAGATGGGTTTTGCCGCCCGCCAAATCAGAAACGTTGTTGTGGATTAATCAACATATTTAATATATTCTCATGAAAAGTCGGCCAGTGTGCCAGCTTTTCATGAGAACCCTGTTTAATGAGCCTGAACGTTCAATGACCCTAATATTTGATAACCGCTATGCTGAACTGGGCGATCGTTTTTCGGTCTCCATGGGTCCGGCCCCACTGCCCGACCCCGAAATGGTCATTACAAACCACTCGCTTCTAAAACCTCTAGGTCTTGATCACTTTTCAAAAGAGGATTTACTCGAGCTATTTAGTGGAAACAGTGTTCCCGAAGGCGCAGCCCCTCTGGCCATGGTATATGCTGGCCATCAATTTGGTGGTTATAGTCCTCAGCTCGGCGATGGTCGCGGTATCTTAATTGGCCAGGTCAGAGACAATCAAAACACCCTCATCGATCTTCATCTAAAAGGAGCTGGTAAAACCCCTTTTTCAAGGATGGGCGATGGCCGGGCGGTTCTTCGCTCGTCTATCAGAGAATTCCTCGCCAGCGAGGCTCTCTATCATCTGGGAATCCCAACCACCCGCGCCCTTGCCATCACCACAAGCGACGAGCCAGTCAGGCGCGAAACCATTGAGAAAGCCACGCTTCTTATGCGCGCCAGCGAAAGCCACATCAGATTTGGGTCGTTCGAATATTTTAGTTATACTGATCAGCATGACGAGCTAAGACGACTTTGTGACTACACCATTGAGACCCATTTTCCAGAAATAAAAGACAGCGAAAACCCTTATGATGCGCTTCTTATGACGGCGTCGCAAAAAACAGGTGATCTTATCGCCCACTGGCAGGCGTTTGGATTTGCCCACGGCGTCATGAACACCGACAATATGTCAATCATTGGTCAAACCTTCGATTATGGCCCTTACGGTTTCATGGAAAATTATGACCCTTACTACATTTGCAATCATTCCGATGATCGCGGCCGTTATGCTTTCAACCGGCAACCGGCTATTGGTCACTGGAACTGTCAAGCGCTTGCGCAGGCGTTGGCGCCACTTACAACCGCAGAAGCAGCGAGAAAAGCCCTCAATCATTATCAGGATACCTTTTTAGCCTGTTATCATAATCTCATGACAAAAAAGCTCGGTCTTTCTCGCTCAATACCCGATGACAAAATACTATATGAGGATCTTCTTGATTTATTGGAGGGCTACAGCGTTGATTACACTAACTTTTTTAGATCCCTTAGCCGATATAAAGGCGGAAGCGTCCCCGGCTCCCTTGCCAGCATTGAACGTTGTGCCAACGCCTTCTCACCTTGGTTTGATCGTTACAATGAACGCCTTAAAACGCAAGACCAGACCGAGGTCGACCGTCACAACGCAATGTGTGCCGTAAATCCTAAATTTATACTGCGGAATTACCTCGCCCATGTGGCGATTCAAACTTCTGAGAACGGTGATCATTCTGAACTGCACAGACTCCATGAGGTTCTCAAAGCGCCCTTCGACGAACAATCGGGTCAAGAGCATTATGCTCAGGAGGCTCCGGACTGGGGCCGAAACCTTCAAATCAGTTGTTCGTCATAACAAAGAGCCCCGAAATCCGGACCCTTTGTTAGGCTTATTCGTTTTTCTTAGTGTCTGAAATGACGCATTCCGGTAAAGACCATCGCGAGGCCCTGTTCGTCTGCGGCGGCAATGATTTCATCGTCTCTAATCGAACCGCCCGGTTGGATCACCGCTGTAACGCCAGCATCTGCCGCGCTCAAAAGCCCGTCAGCAAATGGGAAGAACGCATCGGAAGCAACCACAGACCCTTCGGTCATGTTATAAGGAAGTCCCGCCGCTTCACTGGCGTCTATGCCTTTGCGTACCGCAGTTTTCGCACTATCAACGCGGCTCATCTGCCCGGCGCCGATACCAACAGTGGCACCATCCTTTACATAGATAATAGCGTTTGATTTCACATGCTTACAAACAGTGAACGCAAATACCATATCTTGAAGCTCCTGATCACTTGGTTGACGTTTGGTAACCACCTTCAAGTCGTCTAGTGTGACTTTTCCGTTATCACGGCCCTGAACCAGGTAGCCCCCGGCTACGGTACGAATTGTTTGACCCTCGCTGCACGGATCCGCAAGGCCACCCGTGAGCAGCACACGCAAGTTTTTCTTGGCCGACATAATTTCAAGCGCGTCCTCGTCTGCGTCTGTTGCGATCACGACTTCTGTGAAGATTTTCGAGATCTCGCTCGCTGTCTCCGCATCAAGTTTGCCGTTAAGAGCTATAATGCCACCAAACGCACTGGTCTGATCACAAAGAAGAGCTTTATTATACGCTTCAATGTAGTTGTCTCCGCGCGCCACACCGCAAGGATTGGCATGTTTAATAATAGCGACAGCTGGTCCATCCGTCGGGTCGAACTCACTTACCAACTCGAATGCCGCATCGGTATCGTTTAAGTTATTGTAACTAAGTTCTTTTCCCTGAAGTTGTCTTGCAGTAGCAATTCCTCTTCTCGGCTCTGCACTGCGTGTCACGTAGAAAGCCGCGTCCTGATGGGGATTCTCGCCGTATCTAAGAGATTGTTGTTTCTTTGCCGTAATGTTAAGGCGGTCTGGGTAAGTATCACCAAGTTCTTCCGCGAACCATGCGGATATAGCCGCGTCATATGATCCGGTACGGGCAAAGGCTTTCGCTGCCAATTTTCTGCGAAGTTCTGCTGATGTTGCGCCGCTATTTTCCTTGATTGACGTCATGACGTCTTCGTAATCTTCAGCTTCAACAACCACGGTAACAAAAGCATGGTTTTTGGAGGCACTTCTGATCATGGCGGGCCCGCCGATATCTATATTCTCGATACAGGTGTCAAAGTCAGCACCTCGTTCCACTGTTTCTTCAAACGGATAAAGATTGACAACCAAAAGATCAATCGCACCAATATCATGTACGTTCATGGAACCGACATGATCATCGTTGTCACGTAGCGCAAGAAGACCACCATGTATTTTTGGATGTAGTGTCTTCACCCGACCGTCCATCATTTCAGGAAAGCCGGTGTGCTCTGCCACTTCTTTGACGGGAACACCTGCATCAGCAAGCGTTTTTGCCGATCCTCCGGTGGATAAAATCTCAATCCCCTGCTCGCTCAGGAATTTCCCAAATTCAACAAGCCCCGTTTTATCAGAAACGGAAAGCAGGGCACGTTTGATCGGTATTAACGTTGCATCATTCATAAATTATCTCTTTTGCTTTATAGCTCAAGGTTAAAGTTCTTTCCTGCGCGTGGTAATATATTTTTATCCTTGGCGCAAGCTCAAATACCCTTTCGTCACTCAAGTCGCAGCGACCATAATATTGTCGTAATGGCCCCGTTGGTTTTTCCCGACAATACAATTTGTTTCGAAGCCGAAACTTTCCCCGCTTCACCAAAGTAAATGCTGTCTTCAAGTGCGAGTGCAGCGCCGCGATATCTGAATTGCCAAATCTCACCGCCTGCCAGTCCCAGATAAAGTATATTTCCCGATTTACTTTGCGCAACCGACACATCAGGATGCAGGTGGAATCTGACATCAAAAGATACTTGGTCACCATTTTCACTCATTTTTTGATGCTCTATTATATCCTCACCACGAACACTTTCGCCGGTATCACTCATATAAATAAGCCGTTTATGCAGATATTCGAACGGCAATACATATCCATCATGTTCAGTTCCGCTCAATATGTGCCCATCTTGCTCAAACCTTTGGCTGGTCACCTTGGTTACGCCGCAGCCAATTAAACCGTCTTCGCGGATTTCACTACTGTTTTTATTGTTTATCACTAATGTTGAATGTGCTGCGGACCCTCTTGAGCCCGTCATAAGCCCGCTGCCCGTCTCATCAGCAATAAAAGACGCATCACCACAATTTACGATGAGCCGTTCTTGACCGCTGCTCATTTCGAACGCGTGGGTCCCGCTGTGGCCAGCTGCACTCATATCAAGTTCAGCGGGTGGGCCGACATCCATTAGGACTAAGCTTTTACCTCTGGCTATTCTGGAAAAGCCACTTTGTTCCAGATCATTCAGATTAATGTCATCCTGTCCTGTTTTTAGAAGGGCCGAATAAATATCTTCGTGGCTCTGTATCCCGGCACCATTAAATAGCGGCAGTTTGCCATCACCATGGATAATGCTCTTGAGGTTTGATGCCATGCGCGAAATCGCTGATGAGATTTCATCCGGCGCTTTTCGGCCCGTCTGTTTGAACGAATCACTTAGCAAAACAAAGTTCATATAAAGGTGGAGCAGCTCTTGCGGATTGCGGCTTCGGATACCGCCATCAACCAGCACTTCCTTACCGATAGCAAATTTTATAAGCGAGCACCCTTCTTTTAACCACTCTTCTCCGCCTGGAACGAAAAGTCCGGACAGAATAAGACCAATAATCGCTTTAAGGGCGTTTGGTCCTTCAGGCAAATCTGTTGACAGGTTCATCAAATGCCGGGCACTGCGGGCCATGATATCGAGAACGCGTCCCCTATAGATTACATCGTCAGTATCCAAGATGAGCGGCGCATATATAAGCCAGTTGGTGGTCCGTTGGCCGACTATGTCAACGCGCCACGATATTTCGCCCCACTTGGTATTTTGTTCAATCCACGCATCAACCAACTCTTGAGCGCGTTTTTTTGCGCCATCCTGGTCTACCGCTTGATTTAAATCTTTCAGCCAACCGAAAGAATGCAAATATTCGAGCCATTTTTCGGTGAGGTTTGTGGCTCGCCAAATATCTCCATCGGGCCAGATATTCTGATCATTATTCGGGTTTTCCAGCATATAGCCAGCCGCAATAAGTTTCCCACTAACCATTTGCGTTCCCGCCGTCACCGAACCAGGCCAAATGTCTTTAGGTGTTCCCAAAAGCCGGAGTGGGTTTTCGCCCCTAAGGCTTAATTCATGGTAAAAACTACTATGTTTGGCCCTACTCATAGCTTTCGCTATGGGGTTTTGTATCTTCCGACTGGTTGAAGAGACTGGTTTGCGGCGAAGCTGTGCCATATATACTTTTTCTCCGTTGCGGCCTTTGCTTACTCAGAAAATCTTAGCATAGCTCTCACTAGAAATCATAATGGTAACTTTGATAATTTGAAATAGTTTTACTGGCCACGTAACGCCCTAATATTTTCGGCGTATTTATCAGGCCCGCCAACAAATGTAGCCGTACCGGCAACAAGCACATCCGCACCTGCATCAATGGCACTCTGGACCGTATCCATGTTGATGCCGCCATCAACTTGTAGATCGATTGCTCTGCCTTCTTTCTCAATCATTTTCCTGGCTGCGCTGATTTTATCCAGTGACGTTGGTATAAATTTCTGCCCGCCAAAGCCAGGATTGACGCTCATAATTAATATCAGATCAACCATGTCCATTACATTTTCAATGGCATTGATCGGCGTTCCGGGATTAAGGGATATACCAGCTTTTTTTCCAAGCGACTTGATAAGCTGTAAAGTCCTGTGAAAATGCGGTGTGGCTTCCGCATGAACGGTGATGATATCAGCGCCCGCATCTACGAAGGCTTCAATATAAGGATCAACTGGTGCAATCATCAAATGGACGTCAAATATTTTATCACTGTGTGGACGAATGGCCTTTACCACATCAGGTCCGATGGTAATATTGGGGACAAAATGGCCATCCATCACATCCACATGGATATAATCTGCACCCGCTTCAGTAATCGCCGCAACTTCCTGGCCAAGTTTCGCAAAATCCGCAGAAAGTATTGATGGTGCTATTTTTATATTTGATGCCATTTTGAGTCCTTAACTTTTAATCAGCCGCGAAATGAAAAAACCGTCCATACCGTCACTCATGTGATGAGCAAGCGTTTGGACATCGCCGCTCTCAAGGATCGACTGTTCCAAGCCTTCGAGTTCTTCCGTTTTAATCTCTTTTCGTTTTAACGAGCCGTGCCGGTCCAGTAAAGCTTTAATCTGATCGGGCCCTTCTTCTGGCTGCATTGAGCAAACCGAATAAACCAAAACGCCGCCTTTATTGAGGAGCGAGACAGCATGATCAAGCATCTTTGTCTGAAGGACCGCCAGTTCATCGACATCTTGTTTTTTTCGCGTATGAAGTATTTCAGGGTGGCGACGAATGGTGCCAGTGGATGAGCACGGCGCGTCAAGCAATATAA
Organism: uncultured Kordiimonadaceae bacterium; assembly: GCA_963976585.1. Classification (GTDB taxonomy): domain Bacteria; phylum Pseudomonadota; class Alphaproteobacteria; order Sphingomonadales; family Emcibacteraceae; genus Pseudemcibacter. The sequence goes on along the minus strand of CAXBLS010000002.1, from coordinate 56,225 downwards.
AGTCATGGTTTTCCTGCGGATTGTACGTCAGAACATCTGACGTCACGACGTCAACTTCAAGGTTGAGCCTCGCCATATTTTCTTTAAGACGGTTAAGACGACTTTCAGAAAAATCTACCGCTATAACATGACTGCCTGCGGCTGCTGATTGTGCCGTTTTCCCGCCCGGTGCAGCGCAAAGATCAAGAATACGCGATCCCGTGCCTGCGCCCAGAAGCGAGACAGGGAGCCGCGCTGCCGCGTCCTGCACCCACCATTGACCTTCGTTATATCCATCTAGTTCTGCAATTTTTCCTGCTTTGGAAATCCTGATACTGCCGCCAGAAACGACTTTTCCGCCCAAGCGTTTCGCCCACTCTTGTTGATCACACTGCGGCTTTAAGCTGATATCAAGCGGCGCTTCCGTCAGAAGTGTGGCCAATATATCCTTCACTACCGCCGCACCGTAGCGGTCATCCCAGCTTTTGAGCAGCCAAGGCGGGAAATTTAGTCTCGTATTGCTATATTTTTTATGCAACTCATCACGTTCTCGGTCGACTCTGCGCAGTATGGCATTTACAGTATTCTTCAAATACTGCATTTTTTTTGGTGCACGCTTCGCCACCAAAGTGACTGACGTGTTCACGGCAGCATGGGCCGGTACTTCGCAATAAAGAAGTTGTGCAATCCCCAGCCTCAGGATATGGCGGATTTGCGTCTGCGTATTCCCAAATTTCGTTTTTGTGCAATGGTTTATAATACGGTCAAGTTGTCCAAGACGTCTTAGTGTTGTCGTGGTCAGATGGCGGATAAAGGCTCTATCCTGCGCAGATATTTCCCGACAATATTTTTCGATCGACCCGTCCAGCGTCGCGCCGTCGTCAAGCACTTTCTTAATAACTAAATATGCGGCTTCCCTGCTTTTAATATCGCTGACCATATATATATCCTAAACCATTATGTGGGCAGTAGCACAGTGGTCAACTTTTGCCAAGGAGTAGATTTCTTTTCCTGAAAGGTTGGTGTATGTTTATGTGTAACAAACAGTTTGATCTTGGACATGATCATATATTGGAGCACCATAATGACAAATAAAAAAGTTGTGCCTGAAAAGACAACTGAAAAATCCCCCGCTGATAACGCAAAGCAAGAGGCTACGCCAAAAGAGCTTGGCGGCCGTGATGGCCCTGATCCCGTACGCTACGGGGACTGGGAAAACAAAGGTATAGTCTCGGATTTTTAAGGATGTGATCATTTATGAATTTATTGATCGAACATGAGCAAACCATTCGCGTTAGCGTCTTTATCGGCCTTTTGGTGGTCCTCAGCGGAGCCGAATTTCTGGCACCGATGGCCACACGCCGGTCGAGCCGACCTTTTCAATGGTTTACCAATCTGTCGATGGTTCTCCTAGATAATATGACGCTAAAATATTTATTTCCCCTACTCGCTGCCGGTGCAGCCAAACTATCCGCTGAGAGTGGTTTTGGGTTATTTAACACTCTTGATTTAAATTTCTGGATAGAGTTTGGTTTATCTCTGCTTCTACTTGACCTGCTGATTTACGGCCAGCATGTGCTCATGCATAAAATTCCTATGCTTTGGCGGCTCCACCGCATGCATCATACGGAGCTTGGATTGGATGTCACCTCTGCAGTACGGTTTCATCCGATCGAAATTATCATCTCAATGTTGATCAAAATTGCTTTTGTTGTCTTGCTTGGCATTTCGGTGGAAGCGGTTATTGTATTTGAAATCCTTCTCAATGGTCTGGCACTATTTAACCACAGTAATATTAAGATCGCAGGCCCTTTGGAAAAAATCCTACGAAAAGTTATCATAACGCCGGAAATTCACTGGATTCATCATTCGGAGATTGCCCATGAGACCAACAGCAACTACGGTTTTAATCTTGTTTTCTGGGACAAGCTGTTTGGCACTTATATTGATAAGCCAACTTTGAATTATGATGTTATGCGGCAAGGTCTTAGAGAATTTGGCTTTAATAAGCCCATGAATTTGTTGGAGTTGCTCATTTCACCGTTTAAAAGTTACCCTGTAAAATCAAGCACGGATAAAGAATCATGAGAGAAAAAGAGCTGAGGTTGGCGCTTGTTTGTTTTGGGGGCGTCTCTCTCGCCATCTATATACATGGCGTCAGTAAAGAAATATTAAAGTTGGCCCGAGCGTCTAAAGCAATCCATGCCAGCTCCGACCCCCTTGATGTTTCCAGAAAGGAATATCTCTACCCCAACGAGAATATCACCGATATTCCCGACACGGAGCTGGTGTATTTTGATATTTTAAAGAGCTTTTTGCCGGATCTGGACATTCGGATTATCGTTGATACCATAGCTGGCGCATCTGCAGGGGGAATGAATAGTGTTTTTCTCGGCCGCGCGATAGCCCATGATCTTAACTTTGACCACCTTCGCCATCACTGGCTCATTGAAGCTGACGTCAGTCGGCTGACTGGCACTAAGAAAAATGCTGGTCGCTGGGACCGCATCATTACAAAACCACTGATAAATATTTTAAGCGGTAGACTTCTAGGGAAGGGAAACTTAAGTACAAAAGTGAAAGAAAAGCTCCCCGCTCTTCTTAATATCTGGGACCTAAAGCCCCCCTTTGACGGTAAACATCTGCTTGGCCTGGTTTACGGCGGACTTAAAGGTATGGGGGAAATCAATTACCAATCATTACTTCCTCGAGGTCATAAGTTGGAGCTTTTCGTGACGCTCACAGACTTTTACGGCTACAAACGCACCATGCCGCTCAATGATCCGCCGATCATTTCCGAAATGGAACATCGCCATAATCTGAAGTTCAGCTATTTTAAGAGGCCTGCCGGAAACGACCTGACAAAATTTGAGAGCGATTTTGACGATGACGGCTTGGCGTCACTTTGTTTTGCGGCCAGAGCAACATCATGCTTCCCAGGCGCCTTTCCACCGGCTCAACTACGCGAAACCGATCATTTTCTAAAGGAACATGGTAAAGTTTGGAAAGGGAAAGCTGAATTTATCGCAAGAAACTTTAAAGAATATAAAAATGCTGGCGTAAACCCGGAACTGACTTCATTTCTTGATGGAAGCATACTTAACAATAAACCCTTTGATCAAGCGATCCAAGCCATTCACGACCGACCCGCATTCAGAGAAGTTAGCCGGCGGGTAATTTATATTGATCCCAACCCTGAAAGACTGAAGCGCACCCCTAACGGCGCGCCGCCCACCATGCTCAACACCTTAAAAGGAGCGATGTCGGACATTCCAATGAATGAGCCAATGCATGATGATCTTGAGGGCATTCATATTCATAATCAACAAGTTGAAACAATCCGCTCCGTAGTAAATTCGGTAAAACCAAGTGTAGAAAAATTGGTTTATGACGTCTCGCCAAAATCGCTGAATAAAATAACAACGGCGTTGGATCTGGAAAAATGGCGCAACTTGGCCAGTGCTCGTGCCGTAACCGAATCAGGTTATTCCTATGAAGCTTATGCCCGCTTAAAAATTCGAAGTACAGTTGCGGACCTAACCGGGCTGATCGCAGACGCATGCGACCTAGCACCTAAGAGCGCTGAAAGAAGACGCCTGTTTTCTTTTTTACAATGTTGGGTCCTTAAAGATTCCCTCGGCGGAAGCCTGCTTTACGGCGACTTGAACAAAAAGAACCGTAGGGGTTTATTTGCCTGGACAAAATCTTTCCTCACTAAAGAGCAAACTATGGCCTCAATGCCATCGTGGACAAGCTTCATTATCAAATTTGATATAAATTATCAAAAAAGACGACTTCACTTCCTTATTCAAGAACTGAATAATCAATATTCGCTCAATCCCAATCATGTGCGCGAGCTTGATGCTTGCAAGATGGCTCTCTATCAAATTCTCGAAACAATAAAAAAGCCCGAAATAGTAGACCGCGTTGAGCCCGCCGATAAAAGTATTTTAAAAGGATTAGTGAAGGTACTTATCGCACTTCCCGTCGATGACGATCTCGAATGCCAGCAAAATATCAACATAGTGAACAAAAATACGACTACTATGGAAAATATTTTAGCGATATTATCCGACACCATCGCTCTAGATGGTGTGAGAGAGAAAACCGACCAGCTCATCTCAACCCAGCTCAACTATTCATGGAATGATAGCTTTAAAAGGAACCTGATCACAAATTATCTTGGATTTGCATTTTGGGATGTGATTACTTTTTCAATTATTGGCTCCAAAGCAATCGGTGAATTTAATGAAATTCTTGTCAACCGTATCAGTCCAAATGATGATCTTGTTCTAAAATCCGATCCATTGGAAATGACCCTAAAGGGAACGGCCATGCGTAGCTTCGGGGCATTTTTTAGTCGCAAAGACCGGGAAAACGATTATCTCTGGGGGCGCTTAAATGGAGCGGAGAGGCTCATAGATCTTCTTTATAAGCAGGCGACGATTGAAGGCTTTGATCATAAGATTGATATAATTTCTGTTAAAAAGAAAGCCTTTAATGCCATTCTGGAGGCTGAAAAAGATCACTTACATGAAGTGCCCGAATTATTTGAGAAAATTCGCGCTCGTATCAACAAGCTTTAATTACATAAAGCCCATTTCCAGTCGCGCTGCTTCACTCATCATCGACATATCCCAGGGCGGCTCCCAAACAAGAGCGACCTGTACATCGCCAATTCCCTCAACTTCACGCACCCGCATTTCCACCTCACCGGGCATCGATTCTGCAACCGGACAGTGAGGCGATGTTAAGGTCATAGTCACCACCACATCGGCAAATTCATTGACGTCGATATCGTAAATAAGCCCAAGTTCATAAATGTTGACCGGAATTTCCGGATCATAAATTTCACGAATTTTTTCCGCAGCAAGACTTTGCAGTTTCTGCGTTTCTGCGGCACTGATGGGTTCACCACCACTTTTGGAAGTTGGTTGAGACGATTTCTTCTCGTCCTTTTCTTCCGTTTTGTCTTCTGGTCGTTGATTTAAAAAGCCGTCTAAGAAGCTCATCCTATCTTTCCTTATTGCGCAAAAATTCTATTCACTTTGTGAAGTCCGTCAATCAGTCGGTCAACATCACTGGTGGTATTATATAACCCGAACGAGGCCCGCGCTGTCGCCGGAATATCCATAAAGTCCATTACTGGCTGGGCGCAATGGTGACCTGTACGAATGGCGATGCCGTCCTGATCCAAAATGGTACCGATATCATGGGGGTGCGCCGTTTTCATGGTAAAGGATAAAATTCCCGCCATATTATCCGCCTGCCCGCGAAGTTCCATTCCGTCCACATCCTTGATCTTTTCAAGGGCATAATCAAGCAACATTTGTTCGTGGCCATGAATGTTATCAAACCCGAGCGCATTAACATAATCAATTGCCGCAGAAAACCCGATGCCGCCGGCTATATTTGGTGTTCCCGCTTCAAATTTATGTGGTAGTTCATTAAAAGTCGTCTTCTCAAAAGTGACCGAGCGGATCATATCACCGCCGCCCTGATAAGGCGGCATATCCTCAAGCAGTTCCTGTTTGCCGTAAAGTACCCCAACCCCGGTTGGGCCGTACATTTTGTGACCTGAAAAGACATAAAAGTCAGCGTCCAGATCGCCCACATCAACCCCCATATGCGGTAGGGCCTGACAACCATCCACAAGCACAAGAGCACCAACATTATGAGCCAACTTTATAATTTCCTTAATCGGTGTAATGGTGCCAAGGGCATTTGAGATATGGGTGATGGCCACAAGCTTTGTTTTTTCGCTCAAAAGCCGCTCATACTCGTCCAGCAGAAAGTTTGCTTTATCATCAATAGGGCTGACGGTGATTGTAAGGACTTTTTCGTCCCGAAGCATTTGCCACGGCACAATATTTGAATGATGCTCCATCTGACTGAGAATAATCTCATCGCCTGAGCCGAGGTTTTTTCGGCCCCAGGTTTGCGCAACCAGGTTTATGGCCTCTGTCGCGCCCCTGACAAAAATAATCTCCTTAGACGACTTTGCGCCAATATGATTTTTCACTGTTTCCCGCGCCGCTTCATATTTTGCCGTCAGCGCTTGCGACAAATAATATCCGCCGCGATGAATGTTTGAATATTCATTTGCGTAACAATTCTCAACCGCCTCTATAACCGCCTTAGGCTTTTGGGCACTAGCTGCACTATCCAAAAATGTCAGAGGCTTGCCGTAAATTTCCCGCTCGAAAATAGGGAACTCTTTGCGGATCTCTTCGACGTTATAATTATGTGCGCTCATCATAGTCATTACTTATGTGTCCTCGTCTAACCATGCGCGGGCAAGCTCGAGATATTTTGCGCGGACCAGCTCGATACTGATATCTTCAAAAACTTCCGCAACGAATGCTTCAACCAAGAGCGATCTTGCTGCATTTTGGTCAAGACCGCGGGACTTGAGATAAAAAAGCGCTTCCGCGTCAAGCTCGCCAACCGTGGCGCCGTGGGTACACTTAACATCGTCAGCATAAATCAGAAGCTCCGGCTTACTGTTTGCTTCAGCGTTTCGGTCAAGTATCAAATTTTTGTTTGACTGGTCAGCATTTGTGAGTTGGGCATCCTTAGCGACATAAACTTTTCCCTGAAACGCAGATTTGCCGCCTTTATCAAGCACACCGCGGTAAATCTGGTCACTGGTCCCTTCTGGCATCATATGCTTCATATGGGTAAACACATCATGGGAATTGCCATTTCGCCCTAGAAAAGCTCCCCTCAGTTCAGCATTCGCCTCAAGCCCGCTTAAAGTTGGCTTAATTTCTGTACGGCTTATTTTACCGCCGATATTTAGGGAATAATGTTTGAAATTTGCTCTATTCGAAACACCCACCAGAGTATCAGCTGTATGAATCGCCTGATCGCCTTCCTGCTGAATTTGGTAAATTTCAAGTTCAGCCTCCTCGGCTACAATTGCTTCCGTTACATGGTGCCGCCAATAGTTTTGCTCATTCGCGCCCGCAAATATTTCAACTATCTGGGCCGAAGAATTCTTTCGAACTTCGATAAAACATTTTGTTCTCAGTGCCTTATCCGATGAGGATGCTGTTGAATTGTGAATAATTTGAATTGGCTCAGCCAACTTGGTATTTTCATCAACAAGCAGCACATATCCCCCAGTCATTAGCGCTGTATTCAATTCTCGCAGACTGTCCCGTTCAACATTCTCGCTAAATAATTTTTGTGCCGCGTCCGGATCGCTGTGCAAATAGTCGTTTAAACTAATCAGCATCACACCGTCTTGATTTACAATTATCGAGTTCGCTTTATCGTAAAAACCGTCGGTAAAAACGACTTTTGAACCGTGGAAATCCTCAAACGGCGAAATACCGCCCGTAGTCCCTCCTGCCGACACAAGCAGGTCATACTTACCACTACAGAGAGAATTAAGGTTTGTATATTTCCAAGCCTCAACCTTTGGTCCTGGTAGTCCCGTTTGCACAAATTCCGACATAGCCGTCCGGCGAAGCTCGGAGAACCAGTCCAAGTCTGCCCCTGGTAAAGATTCGACCGACGCATCAAACTGCGTTTTAAACTTTAGGCCATCTAAATGATTTTTTGCTGTCATTTCAAATACTCTTACGCCGCGTTCTCGTCAATACCAAGACCGGCATAGCCTTCTTTTTCAAGCCTAATTGCCAGCGACTTATCGCCTGATTCGACGATTTTTCCGTTTGCCAATACATGCACAAAATCAGGCACCACATAATCAAGAAGACGTTGGTAATGAGTGATCACCAAAATGGCCTTATCCGGCCCACGCATTCTATTGATACCATCGGCAACAATGCGTAGTGCATCTATATCAAGACCACTATCCGTTTCATCAAGTACCGCAAAAATCGGATCGAGCATGGCCATTTGAACCATTTCGTTGCGTTTTTTCTCACCGCCAGAAAAGCCAACATTGACCGCGCGTTTAAGCATTTCAGGATCCATTTCCAACTCAGCCGCTTTAGCGCGAATGAGCTTTAGAAAATCAATCGCCGCCATCTCGTCCTCGCCACGGTATTTGCGCACCGAATTGATCGCCGCTTTAAGAAAATTCATATTTGACACACCGGGAATTTCGACCGGATACTGAAATCCGAGGAACACACCTTCACCTGCGCGCTCATTTGCTTCCAATTCAAGGAAGTTCTTGCCCTTGAAGGTCACGGAGCCTTCTGTAATCTCATATCCATCTTTGCCACAGATGGCGTAAGACAGCGTCGATTTTCCGGCGCCATTCGGTCCCATGATCGCGTGTACTTCACCGGCACCAATGTTCAGATTAAGCCCTTTTAAGATTTTCTGTCCGCCGACTTCAACGTGTAAGTTTTTGATTTCTAACATTTTTATATCCAAATACAGGTTGGCTTAGCCAACACTTCCTTCTAAACTAATGCCCAGCAATTTCTGAGCTTCAACCGCAAATTCCATTGGCAGCTGCTTCATTACTTCTTTACAGAACCCATTGACTATAAGAGACACAGATTCCTCCACATCAAGCCCGCGTTGCAAACAATAAAAAAGCTGCTCATCGCTGATTTTTGACGTCGTGGCTTCATGCTCGACCTGCGCGGTTGGATTTTTAACCTCAATATAAGGGACAGTATGAGCCCCGCACTCATCACCAATAAGCAAACTGTCACACTGGGTGAAGTTGCGGGTATTTTCCGCATTGGGCATAATTTTTACCAGTCCGCGATATGTATTTTGTGCTTTGCCGGCTGAAATTCCTTTCGAAATAATTGTCGACGATGTGTTTTTGCCAATATGGATCATTTTGGTGCCCGTATCAGCCTGTTGATAGTTATTGGTAATCGCCACAGAATAGAATTCACCAACAGAACCATCGCCTTGCAAAATACAGCTTGGGTATTTCCACGTTATGGCCGAACCAGTCTCAACCTGTGTCCAGGACACTTTTGAATTTAATCCGCGACAAGCCGCACGTTTGGTCACGAAATTATATATTCCGCCAACACCCTCTTTATTGCCTGGATACCAGTTTTGAACCGTCGAATATTTGACTTCCGCTTCTTCAAGGACAACAATTTCCACAACCGCAGCATGAAGCTGGTTTTCGTCGCGCATTGGTGCGGTGCATCCTTCAAGATAGGAAACATAAGAATTATCGTCTGCAATAATTAATGTGCGTTCAAACTGCCCGGTGTTGGCCTCGTTAATTCTAAAGTACGTGCTCAGTTCCATGGGGCAGCGCACGCCCTTGGGGATATAAACAAAAGTCCCGTCTGTGAATACAGCACTATTTAAGGCCGCATAAAAATTATCAGCCGTCGGCACCACAGACCCAAGATATTTTCTCATCAGCTCCGGATAATCCCTTGCCGCCTCAGAGATCGAGCAGAAAATAACGCCTTTCTCTTTTAGTGTCTTACGAAAGGTCGTCGCAACAGAAACACTGTCAAAAACTACATCAACAGCTACGCCAGAGAGAACTTCCTGCTCCTGAAGCGAAATGCCGAGTTTTTCGTACGTCCTTAGAAGCTCCGGATCCACCTCATCAAGGCTTTTCGGTCTGTCATCTGCAGACTTTGGTGCTGCGTAATAATAAATGTCTTGAAAATCCGGCTTCTCATAATTAAGCATCGCCCAATCCGGCTCTTCCATTTTGAGCCATTTTTTATATGCCTTGAGACGCCAATCCAGGAGCCATGCCGGCTCCTCTTTTTTTGCAGAGATAAACCTGATCACATCTTCGCTTAGACCTTTTGGCGCTTTGACCATTTCAATATCGGTGATAAATCCGTATTTATATTCACCGGATACTTCTTCGACCTTTTGCCGTGTTTCTAATGTACTTGCCATCTAGCACTTTACCCTTTGTTTTCGCTTAACCGCTTATCATCAGAAGCGGGGAAAAAATCGTATGGTTGTTCCACCATTTCAGAAAGCGACACAGTGTTGAGCGCTTCATAAACGGCTTTGTTAATTTTGTCCCATTTGCTGCGGGTCAGACACACTGGCTCATAATCGCAGCAGGCATCTTCCGCACCGAGACAATTGGTGAGCTGTACTGGTCCATCCACCGCCTCAACGATATCGGCGATGGATATGTCTTCTTTTCCAGGATTCATAGAAAACCCACCACCGATTCCTCTGTGAGAAACTAGTAGGTTTGCTTTGGCCATTTTGCCAAGAATTTTACTTACTGTAGGAAGTGGGACCCTCGTTTCTGCATTGAGCGCCAGTGCCGTATGGTTATCATCCGGGCGTGCTGCAATGTTGCTCATCAGCACAACGGCGTAATCGGCAAGATTGGATAGCTTTATCATCGCTCGGCCTCATCGGACTAGGTTCAATTTTCCTATTAAATGATGCCGAATAACCTATTTGTCAATACAAATAAGACTAAATTGGTCGTTTTTAGTAAATTATTGAAAAATAAGCGACTTATTAAGAATCGTTATTAAGTTTTAAGCAAATATCATCAAGTTGTTCAAGGGTTTTATAATGAATTTTCAACACCCCTGCCTCACCGCCTTGCGACTCAAGCTCTACCCTCAGACCGATGGCGACGGAGAGCTCATTCTCGAAGGCTTCCGTGTCTGCATCTTTGTGCACAGACCCTCTTGATTTGCCATTGCTTGCTTTCGTGGCTCCGCCTCTGGCACCTTTCGCCAGTTTTTCAGTTTCACGAACACTGAGACCATCACGAATAACACGTTTAGCGAGTTCGAGAGGGTTTTCTGCAGTTATAAGTGCCCGGGCATGACCCATACTGATCGCGCCGTCTCGCATCAAACCCTGTACCCCATCCGGCAGGGCGAGCAACCTCATCATATTGGCTATGTGACTACGGCTTTTGCCAACTGCTTTTCCAAGCGCATTTTGGGTGTGGGAAAATTCTTCCATCAAACGTTGATACCCCAATGCCTCTTCGATGGGATTTAAATCATGGCGCTGAATATTTTCTATGATCGCGATCTCAAGCGATTCTTCATCGCTCATTTCTCTGATGACAACCGGCACCTCGTGAAGGCCCGCAGCCTGTGCGGCCCGCCAACGTCGTTCACCCGCAACGATTTCATATTTGTTCTTACCTTGTGGGCGAACCAAAAGTGGCTGTAAGATCCCTTTTGTTTTTACCGATGCGATAAGCTCTTTGGCTTTTTCATCATCAAAATAAATGCGCGGCTGGTATGTGTTGGCAACAAGGAACTCAATAGGCATTTCTTTGTTCGATTTGACATCCTCTGATACTTCCGCGACGACGCTTATATTATCATAAGATGCTTCGCGCGCGTCCATCAATGAGGACAGACCCCTTCCTAATCCCATTTTCGCTGCTGGTGCCTTTTTTGTGGTCTTAGCTGCCTTTTTCTTTTGAGCCATTTAACGATAAGTCCTTGATATTATTGAATAATTAAGTTTATGCTGCTTTTACTTTCCGGCATCGCTTCAACAGCTCCGCCGCTAGCGCCAGATAGGCCTGGCTCCCCGTACATTTTAAATCATAGAGCAGGACAGGCTTTCCGTGGGACGGCGCTTCAGAAACGCGAACGTTTCTTGGAATCACCGTTTCGAAAACTTTGTCGCCGAGATAGTTTCTCACATCTATGGCCACCTGTTCTGATAAATTATTTCTGCTGTCAAACATCGTCAGAACAATACCGCCGATTTCCAGGCTTGGATTAAAGTTCGCTTTAACGGTTTCAATAGTTTGCAGAAGCAAGCTCAATCCTTCGAGCGCAAAAAATTCACACTGCAAAGGCACGATCACGCTGTGAGCTGCGGCTAAGGTATTCAAAGTAAGAAGATTAAGTGACGGCGGACAATCGATCAGCACATAGTCATAGTTTTCAAGAACCGGATCGCGAAATGCACGGCGAAGTCTGAATGTCCTCTGTTCTGCATCCACAAGCTCAAGCTCCGCGCCCGTCAGATCAATAGTCGATGGCACCAGATGAAGACCGGGTACGATCGTATCGACAATCGCTTCGGCCAGCGATACCTCACCCATGATCACTTCGTAGCTGCTTTTGTTACGTTCATTTCGTTCGCGGCCAAGTCCCGTGCTGGCGTTACCCTGCGGGTCCATATCGATGATCAGCACATCTCTCTTGGTTGCCGCAAGCGCTGTGGCGAGATTTATTGTCGTGGTTGTTTTGCCAACGCCACCCTTTTGGTTGGCAACCGCGATGATTTCCGGCTGGCGACTGGCCACAGATAAATCACTGGATAACATTGTGGATATACTCCATCTTTCTTATTATTCTGTCTCTTCAAGACCCTTAATTTCACTTAGGAAAAGGATCATACCTGATTCTTCGCTTTTACTAGGATATTTTTTTTCCCTGAAATCTCTATTTTTTGCCGCTTGCACCAACTCTGCCTCTGCCTTTTCCCCCTTAAGAAATAAGGCGTTTGTCTGTGGCGTTGTAAATCTCTCGGTTAGATCTAAGAGTTTATTCAAATCAGCACAGGCCCGCGAGGTAATCAAATCGACTGGAAATGCGTCCATATCTTCGATTCTCTCATTATGGACAATAGCATTAATACCTGTTTGTTGAATGATTTGTTTCATAAACGAGCATTTTTTTCCAACCCCCTCGACCAAATGAACCTCACCAGCACCAAGGATCGAAAGAACCAAACCGGGAAAACCCGCTCCGCTACCAAGATCCAGTATTTTTAAGGGCTTATCCGCTGGCTCAATATAATCCATAAGCTGTGCACTATCGTAAAAATGCCTGAGCCACATATCCGGCACGGTACTAGTACTGATCAGATTTATGGATTTCTGCCACTTGGCAAGCATCTCTGCATAGAGAATAAGTTTGTCCAGTGTTTCACGTGAAACACTTGTGAGCCCCTGAAATTCTTCAGCCGTCATTTTATTACTCATCCGGCACTGGCCCTTTTATCCTTTCGCTTCACATGACGAAGCAAAGCGGTCAGTGCCGCAGGAGTCACGCCCGATATTCTCGCGGCAGCACCAAGGGTTGCCGGCTTCGCTTTATCAAGCTTTTCTCTGACTTCATTAGATAGCCCCCCCACCGAACCATAATCCAACGACGTCGATAGCAACAGGTTTTCGTCTTTTCTAAAGGCAAGAATATCCGCCTCCTGCCGTTCCAGATAACCACTATAGGTGGCGTCGATCACCAACTGCTCTATTATATCTGCTGGAATTTCCCTCAGCTCGGGCCAAATGTCGACGATTTGCTCGAACTCTATATTTGGATAAGAAAGAAGCGTCTTGGCAGAACGCCTCACCCCATCCTGATTGATCTTAAGTCCGTGTTTTGTCCCTTCGTTGGGACTAATGGCAAGACCATCAAGCATTTCTCCAAATACATTTAGCTTATCAAGCTTGCTTTCAAAAGCCTTTTTGCGCTCTTCGCCCACTAAACCGATCTCGATACCAAGCCCCGTAAGGCGTTGATCAGCATTGTCCGCTCTAAGCTTAAGTCTATATTCCGCCCGAGATGTGAACATTCTATAGGGTTCTTTGGTGCCCTTGGTGACCAGATCATCAATCATAACGCCAATATAGGCATCGGCCCGATCAAGTAGAAACACCTCATCACCCGAGGCAGAGCGCGCCGCATTGATCCCGGCCATGAGACCCTGGGCCGCAGCCTCTTCGTAACCAGTGGTTCCGTTAATCTGACCCGCGAGATAAAGACCTCTGATCTTCTTGGTTTCTAACGTTGCCAGAAGCTCTTGCGGATTTACATAATCATATTCAATAGCGTAGCCCGGCTGAAGAATTTCTACATTCTCTAGACCTACGATTGATCGTATATAGGCCTCTTGAACATCAACAGGCAAACTGGTTGAAATACCATTTGGGTAAACCGTATCCGTATCAAGCCCTTCGGGTTCTAGGAAAATTTGATGGGATGATTTATCGGCGAAGCGCACGACTTTATCCTCTATGGACGGACAATAACGCGGGCCCGTCCCCTCAATATGACCAGAATACATGGCAGACTTATGAAGATTGTCCCGTATTATCGCATGGGTTCTTTCATTGGTATGGGTGATATGACAGTCAATCTGTGGTACCGAGATCTTCTTATTTAAAAAAGAAAAGGGTATTGCTGGTGTGTCACCAGGCTGTATCGTACATTTTGACCAGTCTATGGTTTTTGCATTTAACCTCGCAGGCGTTCCCGTCTTCAACCGTTCCAGTAAAAAGCCGAACCGTTCCAGTGTATCTGAAAGACCAAGCGCAGGCGGCTCATTCTCGCTTCTTATTGATTTACGCCCTGCCGGTATACGCTCGTCACCAATATGGATCATGCCACGCAGAAAAGTGCCCGTGGTCAGGATCACTTTAGCGCAGCTTATCTTTTCTCCGTCACCAGTAATAACACCAGAAACGGCGTCTTGCCCCTTTTCACCGATCCACAAATCTTCCACTGCGGCTTGCTTAATGGTCAAATTAGCGTAGTTCTTGAGAAGTTTCTGCATTTCTTCGCGGTAAAGCTTACGGTCTGACTGGCATCTTGGCCCTCTTACTGCGGGACCTTTTCGTTTATTGAGCATACGAAACTGAACACCAGAGGCATCTGCCACGAGCCCCATAATACCGTCAAGCGCATCTATTTCTCGCACCAAATGTCCTTTGCCAAGACCGCCAATGGCAGGATTACAGGACATTTCGCCAATGGTTTCTTTCTTGTGGGTAATAAGAAGCGTATCAGCACCCAGTCGCGCCGAGGCCGCCGCCGCTTCACAGCCAGCATGCCCACCACCAATAACAATTACATCATAGCTCGTCATATATTTGCCAATTAACGCCCAAAATTATGCCGAACTCTACGGTCAAGGATCATTAAAGTCAAAGTTTGTTTGTGGATTTACAGTGAAATAGTGAGTTTTGTTGATGTGAATGTTTCACGTGGAACACTCCCTCACCTATTTTCCAATACAGAATTCTTTGAAAATCTTTTCAAGTATATCTTCTACATCAACAAAACCGGTGATTTTTCCCACGTCTCTGGCCGCCATCCTCAGGTCTTCGCTAAGAAGCTCTAGCTCAAAATGATTTGCCGATAGGAACCTGTCTATATGATCTTGGGCTGATCGCAAATTGGCTCTGTGTCGGGTTCGGGTTAGTGACGGTGCATCTGAAAGTTCCATTCTCTTCTCGACTTCCGACTTGAAAGCACCCATAAATTCATCAAGTCCAAGGTCTTCTTTTATGGATATGTCCCAGGTTCCAATACAAAGTTTATCCAGCTCGGCATGCTTTTCTGGCTCCTTAAGGTCGCATTTGTTAAATAATACCATGCTATTGGCGTCAATATGACCTTTCATTTGCTCATCAATGCCCTGACTTTCCGATGCATCTATAATAACAATCTTCAAATCAGCATCCTGTGCCCGCACTTCCGCCCGTCTGATGCCTTCACTTTCAATCACATCATCGCTTGCTCTAAGTCCGGCCGTATCAACGATGCTTACGGGAAAACCGGATATATCAAGATGAACTTCAAGCAAGTCCCGGGTCGTTCCGGCAATATCTGATACAATCGCCACGTCTCTCCTCGACAAATAATTGAGGAGCGTAGACTTTCCCGCATTGGGCGCACCAAGAATAACCACCTGAAGGCCGTGACGGAGCCTCTCTCCACGGTGGCCATCGGCAAGATGCGTCTCTATCTCCATCTTCAATTTTTCGACAATTGGCCTAACCCGAGCGGTCACATCATCAGGTATTTCTTCATCTGAAAAGTCAATATCCGCCTCCAAATATGCCATAGCAGAGACCAAATCATGGCGCCATCTTTCATAAAGTGCCGCAAGCTCGCCGTCCATCTGACGAAGCGCTTGACGTTTTTGACCTTCGGTTTCCGCATTGATTAGATCTGCGAGGCCTTCTGCAGATGTTAAATCCATCTTACCATTATCAAAAGCACGGCGAGTAAATTCCCCTGCTTCAGCACTTCGAAGATTTGGTTGTCTTGATAGCGCTTCCAAAAACCCACCAACCACGGCATAACCACCATGAATATGAAACTCGGCAACATCCTCGCCGGTAAAACTATTCGGTCCTGGAAAATAAATCACCAGACCTTGATCCAGCTTTTCATTTGTCTCTGGATCAAAGAACCAATTCAATGTCGCCATACGGGGGACAGGACAAACATCATTTTTGGTAAACGACAAAATTGCATTTTTCGTATCCGGTCCTGAAACGCGAATGACACTCACGCCGGCCCGGCCCTTGCCGCTGGATAATGCAAAAATCGTCATAAATTCTGTCACCGGTTTTCAAAAAAATTAGTCTTGAATTGATCACTATGCTATAACTCACTCCAGTGGATAAAACCATAAAAAAAGGTGGGCTCTATGAAAGCAAGCATGGTCACATTATACGACTTCCCAAATCTGTTGGCCGCTGTAGCGTCCACTTTTTCGCATCAATTCAAAGTTGTCTTTTTATAACATGTTGTTTTTATTGGATTTTTTGACTTATCCACAGATCAAAAGAAGAAATAATTTGACAGCCTTTTTTTCTAGTATTGGATGATAAATATATCATGACACAACTATCAGTTCACAGCCCAATTGGGGATCTAACCATCAGTGAAGAGGAAGGGGAAATCGTTGCTCTTGATTGGGGATGGTCACCCTTTCAAGAAGAAACCGAATTATTGCAACAAGCAAAAAAAATACTCGATCACTATTTTGATGGAGAAAATCCGGATTTCAATTTGCCATTAAACCCCCATGGCACCGAGTTTCAAAAAAATGTCTGGAACATCATGCGAGAAATACCTTACGGCAAATTTCTCACTTACGGCGAAATTTCAGATCGCCTCGGGTCGCATGCCCGTGCGGTCGGCATGGCCTGCGGACAAAATCCAATCCCGATTATTATCCCCTGCCACAGAGTGCTCGGCAAAGATGGAAAGCTCACTGGCTTTTCCGGCGGTGAAGGGATCGAGACAAAACAGTTCCTCCTTGATCTCGAAGAAACCGATGATAATCTGAAATTACCTTTTTAAGTGGCGATATATTATTCCGCTAGAACCTCATCCGGATTAATCGGAGCAATTTTTACGTTATAGACGCCATAGAGAACAGAGATCACCGGACTGATCAAATTAAAGAAGCAATAAGGCGCATAGGCGAATGTTGCAATACCAAGCGTACTCGAGAAAAATGCACCGCAGGTATTCCACGGGACAAGAACCGATGTCACGGTTCCCGTATCCTCCAGCACACGAGAAAGATTTTTCGCCGCCAAGTTTCGGCGTTTAAATTCAAGCCGGTACATGCGACCCGGTAGCACGATAGAAATATATTGATCTGCAGCCAAAATATTGACCCCAATACACGTGAGAGCTGTAACAAGTATAAGGGACCCTGTTGTCTGCGCCATACCGATCAAGCCAATCACCAACCTTTTAAGTAGCCCAAGCTTTTCCATGATGGATCCAAAAGTAATCGCACACATGACAAGCCAGATCGTGTCCATCATCCCTGCCATACCGCCCTGAGTAAGTAGCTCATCCATTTTGACATCACCGGTGTTCGCTGAAAATCCAGCGAAAAGCGCTCTCCAGATGCCGTCCAAAATTATAACAACGTCATTCCGACCACCTGCTTCGACGAATTTCATTATCACGTCATATTGAAAAATAACCGCCATGGCGACACCCGTTAAAGTTCCAATCACCAGTGTGGGAAAGGCCGGGTTCTTTTTAACCGCTAACACAAAAACAACCAATAGAGGTATAAACAGATAAATACCAATGGTAAAATTGCTCTCGATCAATGTCAGTTGGTCGCTAAGATCCACGTCAGCTGAACTGATATCACTGGTGAGACCGAGAATAAGATAAAGAATTATAGCAATGCTAATAGACGGAATTGTGGTCCAGGTCATATGGCGAATATGTGTAAAAAGATCGGTACCCGCAACTGCTGGTGCCAAGTTTGTTGTATCCGAAAGAGGCGACATTTTATCGCCAAAATAAGCACCGGAAATAATAGCGCCGGCCGTTATCTCAGGCGCCAATCCAAGGCCCGCTGCTATCCCCATAAGGCCAATACCGATGGTGCTGGCAACAGTCCAGCTACTTCCTATACTAATTGCGGTAATTGCACTCAAAATACAGGCAGTGAAATAGAAAATAGACGGGTTAAGTATTTGAAGTCCATAGTAAATCATCGCTGGAACTGTACCCGATAAAATCCAGGATCCAATAAGCATTCCGACCGCCATCAAGATAAGAATAGCACCATATGTGTTGGAAATTCCTTGGGCAATCGCCTTTTCAATATCCCGCCACTTATACCCATTCTTCGCGCCAATAATAAGCGCCACACAGCCCGCCATAATAAGTGCGATCTGATTGGCTCCACTCGACGATCCATCGCCATATAAATATACAGAAAGGCTAAGCATACTAACAAGAGCTATCACTGGTATTAACGCATCAATGAAGCTCGGTTCGCGATGTTCCGAAGTAGACATAAAAAATTAATCCCTAAATTTGTTTTTCTTAATTAAAGCAGAGAAATTTAAAAAATGCTATTAATAAAAAAGGGCCCGTCATCGGGGCCCTTTAATCTTGCATCAATTAATTATTCATTGAGCTGTAAAACTCTTCGTTATCTTTCGTTTCTTTTAGCTTATTAAGTAAAAATTCTATCGCATCAACCGATCCCATTGGCATGAGAATGCGGCGAAGCACATACATTTTAGCAAGTGTGCCAGCATCAAGAAGCAGCTCTTCTTTACGGGTACCAGATTTGGTAATATCAATAGCCGGGAATATCCGCTTATCGCTCACTTTACGATCAAGCACAATCTCAGAATTACCCGTACCCTTAAATTCTTCAAAGATCACCTCATCCATGCGGCTACCAGTATCAATAAGTGCCGTGGCAATAATCGTGAGCGAACCACCTTCTTCTACATTACGCGCCGCACCAAAGAAACGTTTTGGTCTTTGCAGCGCGTTTGCATCGACACCGCCAGTAAGTACTTTACCGGAGCTTGGAATAACCGTGTTATAAGCACGTGCTAAACGTGTAATACTATCAAGTAGAATGACAACATCGTATTTATTTTCAACAAGGCGCTTGGCTTTTTCAATGACCATTTCTGCGACCTGTACGTGACGGCTTGCTGGTTCATCAAATGTCGAACTTACAACTTCTCCTATAACAGAACGGCGCATATCAGTCACCTCTTCTGGACGCTCGTCGATAAGAAGCACGATCAAAAACACATCTGGATGATTTTCCTTAATGGCATGGGCAACATTTTGCATAAGCACTGTTTTACCGGTTCTTGGTGGCGCAACAATCACTGCGCGCTGACCAAATCCAATTGGCGCAACTAGATCAATTACTCTGGTTGATTTGTCTTTTAGTGTGGGATCGGTACGGTCCAATCGAAACTTCCGGTCCGGATGAAGCGGTGTAAGACTGTCAAAATGAACTTTATGTTTTCCGGCATCAGGATCTTTGTAATTTACCTGTGCCACTTTAACCAGAGCGAAATAACGTTCGCCGTCTTTAGGGGCACGGATAAGACCTTCCACAGTATCCCCTGTTCTGAGACCAAAACGTTTTATTTGACTTGGGCTCACATAGATATCGTCGGGGCCCGGCAGATAATTTGATTCAGGCGATCTTAAAAAGCCAAAACCATCTTGCAACACTTCAACAACACCCCCGCCTGAAATTTCTTCATTTCGCGCGGCAAAAGCCTTGAGTATCGCAAACATAAGTTCCTGCTTACGCATATTACTGGCATTTTCGACATCATTGTCTTCAGCAAGGTCCAAAAGCTCAGCTGGGGCTTTCTTTTTAAGGTCCAATAGATTCATGGTGGGTATCCAAACGGTTTGAAAAATAGGGGGATATTTTTTTATTGAAATTCAAGAAGTTGATAAAAAAATAGAAAGATTTGCATCAGACGATACATTGAATGAAGAGATATTACCGCATTTTTAAATATAAGCAAAGAGGATTTTTATTTTACTGAAATGGTTTAAGAAAAACCATAAAAACGATTATGATCATGAGTATGGTTGGCACTTCGTTCATCATACGAAAATATTTTTCCGAATGCTTGTTTTCATCACGTTCAAATGCCCGTCGCCACTTGGATAAATAGCCATGAAAACCAGACATCAGAATAACAGCAACAAATTTTATATAAAACCAGCCACCAGCGGACCAACTATCTTGGCCGAACGATAGAGAGAGCCCGAAAATCCAGGCTGCCGTCATGGCCGGATTAATAATAATCCGCATCAATTTTCGTTCCATTTCTTTGAACATTTCGGATGCGTAACTACCAACTTCAAGTCGGGTGTGATAGACAAATAACCGCGGCAGATAGAACATACCTGCCATCCAACTGATCACAGATATGATATGAAGCGATAGCAACCAGTAATAATATTCCTGAAATAATTCTAATAAACTATCAATCATTTAAAATCCTATTTTGCAAAACCAATTGCATCAAGCCATCGATAAATGTTTCGCGGTCTGACACAGTGTCAATACGGATATATTCCTTAATACCTTTTTCTTCTGCAAGTTCTTTATATTCGATATCAAGCTCTACAAGAGTTTCCGAATGCTCAGATACAAAGGCAACAGGAACCATAATAATATTTTTACCGTCATTTGCCGCCCTTTCGATCTCGTCATCTGTGGACGGGCCTATCCATTCCAGCGGCCCTACCCTGCTTTGATAGCAAACAACTGAGTCTAGATTTTCATTGGCCAAATTATTCATTAGTGCTTTGCAAGTCAGCTCTACTTGCGTTTGGTAAGGATCACCTGCTTCAATGGTTTTTTTCGGAAGTCCGTGCGCAGAAAGCAAAAGTCGATAGTTTGATTTATTTTCAATGCCACCAATTTTTTCCCTTATCAAGTCGGCGATTGTACCAACAAAAAAATCAGCATCCGGATATTCTTTTATCACTCGATAAGGCGCGTTAAGGCCTTTCTTCTTTGCCCATTTATTCCATTCAATAATGCCCGTTCCCGTAGTGGTCACACTATACTGAGGATAAAGCGGCAGCAGAATTATTTCGTCAGGCTGATATTTTATCACATCATCAACAACATCTTTTGCGAAAGGATGCCAATAGCGCATAAAAACAAAACATTTTACTTCGTTTTTGATACTTCCCTTCAACTTATCCTCAAGCGCCAGGCGCTGTTTTTCTGTTTCTGGAAGAATTGGCGATCTATTTCCGATTTCACGGTAAATATTCCTTGCAATCGGTGCGCGCCTGCTTGAAATGGATTTGGCAATCATCCAGCGTAGAGGATTGGGCACAGTAATGATGGCGGGATCATAAAATAAATTGAATAAAAACGGTTTTACAGCGTCCAGACAGTCCGGACCACCCAGGTTGAACATGATAACAGCTGTTTTTTTGCTCATTTCTATCTTCTATAATTCAAAATAATATCAGAAACCAACTTTACATTCTCTGGAGGTGTTTGCGGGATGATGCCATGACCGAGGTTAAAGACATGCGAACCGTCTTTTAAATGGTCGAGAATGTGATAAACAGCTTTCTCAAGGGGTGCTCCACCGCCAACCAGCAACAGAGGGTCCAGGTTGCCTTGTACGGTACAAAGAGGCTGAATAGAATCGCGAACCCATGATGTGGACATGGACGTATCAATACTGACGGCGTCTACTTTTGTTTTGTTGATATAATTTTTAATCTTTGCGCCCGCTCCCTTTGGAAATCCAATGATTGGAATATCCGGGTGTACAGCACGGATATTTTCTACAATCATTTGCATCGGTTCTACGCACCAGGCTATAAATTCATCAGCGGGTAGTGATCCGGACCAGCTATCAAATATTTGCAGCGCCTCTGCCCCATGATCAACCTGTTTGATGAGATATTCAGATGTGGAGTGAACAAGAAGATCAATAAGTTTGGAGAAAGTTTCCCGGTCCTGATAAGCCATCAGCCGTGTATCTGCTTGGTCTTTTGAACCACGGCCACCAACCATATAGGTCGCAACAGTCCAGGGAGCACCGGCAAATCCGATCAAAGCGACATTATCAGGTAATTTTTCTGAAAGATTAGAAACGGTTTGATAAACAGGATTTAAATGATCATGGAGCCTATCCATTGAAAGCGCTTCCAGCTTTTCCAGATTATCGACTGGCGTTAAAACAGGACCCTCTCCCGCTATGAATGCCAAATCCTGTCCCAGCGCGTGCGGGATGACGAGAATATCTGAAAATAATATTGCAGCATCCATAGAAAACCGTCTTATGGGTTGTAAAGTCACTTCAGTTGCAAAGTCTGGATTATAGCATAGATCTAAAAATGATCCTGCCTCAGCTCTAAGAGCCATATATTCAGGAAGATATCGGCCAGCTTGGCGCATAAACCAGAAAGGAACTCTATCGGTTAATTCCCCTTTTAAAGTTTTGAGGAAAAGTTTATCAGTGCTCATATGTATATCGTTCAAAAAAGTTATTCACGGGTTCTGTCTCTTATATTATATTTATATATAAATATTGTAGTTGTTAGTAGGTCCTGTGAAAAATGAGGATTAAATAATATCAACAGGAAATACAGTATTTATCAACAACCGCACTTATTTATTTTCTCATGACTTAAATATAACAAACATTCTTTAAATTTAGACATATACATATCGTGGATGATTAAAAAAGGATAGAAATTTTGTCATATTTTGACAAATATAAAATCGCTGGCAACAAATTGCTCACAGGTTAAGTTATTAGGTATCGAAAATGAATTACGTAGATAAAAAATAATGTTATTGAAAAAAGAGTGAGTTATCCCCACTATTCACCTAATTCGATCGATCAATACGAGAAAATATTTATATGACTAAAATTCATCTTCATCTGGTTTCCGATTCCACCGGCGATACGCTTGAGCAGGTGGCAAAAGCCTCTATGGTTCAGTTTCCGGCAATAGAGCCCATAAAACATTACTGGCCGATGATTAGGACAGCACGTCACATGGAACGGCTTATTGCGGAAATGGAAGATAATCCGGGTATAGTCATGTTCACGCTGGTTGACCATGAAATTGAAAAAGTACTAGTTGACGCCTGCAAAAAACATAAATGGCCCTATATTTCAGTACTACAGGGCATAATTCGTGAACTGGGCCGCCATCTCGGCGAAACGCCGACAGAAAGACCCGGACTTCAACATCAGATGGACGACGTTTATTTTGAACGCATAGATGCTATTCAATACACCCTTGCTCATGACGACGGTCAAATTGCGGACAGTTTGACCGAAGCCGACATCATCCTCGTTGGTGTGTCGCGAACTTCAAAAACACCGACGTGCATTTATCTTGCCAACCGTGGCTATAAAGCAGCTAACATTCCCATTGTGCCGGGATGTCCGCTACCACCGGAACTTGAACTGTGTAAAGGTAAATTTGTTGTCGGTCTTGTTAATAGTGTTGACCGGCTGGTTCAAATTCGCAGAAACCGACTTTTGATGTTAAAGGAAAGCAAAACAACAGATTATATTGACGAAGAATTGGTAAAAGAAGAAGTGAAAGAAGCGCGCAGGTTATTTAGCAAAATGGGTTGGCCCACCGTTGATGTAACCCGCCGCTCGATAGAAGAAACATCGGTTGCGATTATCAATCTCAAAAACAAATACGAAGAAGAACAGGCATCATGAGCGAAGCGAGCGCCAAAATAGCTGGGGTTGTTGGTGATCCGATCTCTCATAGTCTGTCGCCAAAACTCCATCGATATTGGCTCAGGAAATATGGAGTGACCGGGGACTATGCCGCGTTTCATGTCGCCAAAAATGAGCTTGCTGATTTTATCGCCCGTCTAAAGTCTAATAAAATTGAAGGCGTTAATCTCACGGTTCCCCACAAAGAAAGTGCTATGGCACTGGTTGATGAGCTGGACGCATCCGCGAAAAAAATCGGTGCGGTCAATACGATATATTTTGATGAGCGTGGAAAAATGATCGGTGCCAATACGGACGGGTACGGTTTTTTGAAGCACCTTAAACAAACCACCCAAAGCTGGGCGGCTGAAAAGGGTCCTGTTACAATTATTGGAGCTGGTGGTGCGGCCCGTGCGGTCATTATCAGTTTACTTGATGAAGGGGTGCCTGAAATTCGTCTTGTCAACAGAACGCTGGAACGGGCCACTTCCCTCGCAAATGAAATTGCTGACAGCCGAATTAAAGTGATACCGTGGCGTGACCGTGAAGACGCCCTTTTAAATGCAGAGCTCCTCGTAAATGTTACGACCTTGGGTATGACCGGACAACCCGCCCTTGAACTGTCACTTGATAATCTGCCAATAAAGGCAACGGTTTACGATATTGTTTATAGTCCTCTTGAAACAGACCTCCTTAAGCGGGCTCGTGAGCGCGGGAACGAAACTGTTGACGGGCTAGGGATGCTTCTTCATCAGGCGGTGCCCGGATTTAAAGCATGGTTTGGTGTGATGCCCGAAGTAGATCAGGGCTTAAGAGATCACTTGCTTGAGGCCTTGAAATGAAAACAATCGGCCTTACCGGATCCATTGGCATGGGAAAAACGGAAACAGCAAAACTGTTCGCTCAATATGGCGTACCGATTTTTGATAGTGATGCTGCTGTTCACAAACTGTTGGGTCCAAAAGGCGATGCCGTTGATGCGGTGGAGCTCGCGTTTCCAGATGTAAAAAAGCAAGATCATATAGACCGAAAACTGCTTGGTGCACGTGTGTTCGGTGATGATGATGCCCTTAAAACTCTTGAAGAAATCCTTCATCCACTGGTTGTTAAAGAGCGGAAAAAATTCACCAAAAATTCACACGCTGATATTGTTCTTTTTGACATTCCGCTTTTATTTGAAAAAGGCTATGAGGATGACTGCGACTATATTGTTGTCGTCTCTGCGCCGTTTGAAACTCAGAAAAAGCGCGTCTTGAAACGGCCTGGTATGACCGAAACACGCTTTGAAGAAATACTTGCAAAACAGTTACCGGATTTGCAAAAAAGAACCAAGGCTGATTTTGTCGTTCAAACCGATCGCGGATTGGATTATGCTGCAAAGCAGGTTGAGGACATATTGCAAAAGATTAAGGAACAATAAATGCGTGAAGTGGTATTTGATACGGAAACAACAGGATTTGATCCTTTCAATGGCGACCGTATTGTTGAAATTGGGTGCGTGGTTGTTGAGGATTATTTGCCAACTGGTGACGTCTATCATGCATATATAAACCCTGAACGTGATATGCCCACGGCGGCTGAACAAGTCCACGGTCTTTCAGAAGAGTTCCTTAAAGATCATCCAACATTTGGTGAAATCGTTGCTGGTTTTAGGGATTTTTGTGGCGATATGAACTTGGTCGCTCACAACGCCGAATTTGATATGAAGTTCATCAATTGGGAAATGGAAAATCTTGGGTTTCCTTCCTATCCAGCAAGTCGTGCGGTGGATACACTCGCGATAGCACGGCGCAAATTCCCAGGTGCCAACAACACCCTTGATGCGCTGTGTAAAAGATTTTCTGTGGATAACTCAAGCCGTGTCAAACATGGCGCCTTGCTTGATGCCGAGCTGCTGGCAGAAGTTTATCTTGAACTTATGGGGGGAAGACAAACGGGACTTAGTCTGGTTACTGAGGGAAAAAATCCGGATTCTGTAAACCCGGTTCAGCCAAGGGAAAAAATATTTAGATCGCCGAGGGCTCACAGCGCCAGTCCAGAAGAGTTGGAGCGGCACAAGTCCTTCATCAAAAGCATTGAAAACAATCTCTGGAACCAGTCATAAAAAAAGGCCTTCATATCTATGAAGGCCTTTCAAAATCTATTTATTACCGCCTAATTTACGACAATATCGTCCTCGCTGTTACCAGCTTTCTGTTGACCAGATGCTGCTTGGAGCTGCTGATGATAAAGGCTGGCAAAATCAATCGGCTCAAGCATAAGCGGCGGGAAGCCACCATCACGGGTTATATCAGAAAGAATGCGGCGCGCGAATGGGAATATCTGACGCGGTGCTTCAACCATAAGAAATGGCTGTAATTGATCTTCTGGAAGGTTCTTAATACCGAACAGTCCAGAATAAAGAAGCTCTGCCACAAATGCTGTTTCTTCACCAGAAAGAGCCGTTGCGGTTATTTTTAAATCAACTTCAAAGATATCTTCACCGACCTGCTGAGCATTAAGGTTTACATTAATGTTCATGGAAGGCTGTTCAGTTGAAAGCTTCTGAATGGTTTGTGCAGGTGTCGGGTTTTCAAATGACAGGTCTTTAATATACTGACCTAAAATACTGATTTGAATTTCACCAGTGTTTGCTTCATTTGGAGCATCACTTTGTTCTGTAGTATCTGACATTTTGTCTTTTCCTAATTTATAGTCGCAAATTTAATGTGTCTGCTAACATGCTTTTGTAATATTCACAAGAGATTCTAGGTGAAAAGGTGTGTTTATGATAATTTTTTCTTTGAAGCGCAATCAAGTTTTTTGATCTTTGTCCTCATCGTCAGGGGGAAGCTGTTCTTGTGATGGCTGTTTTTCGTCTTCTTCTTCAAATTCACCGTCAATAATGATTCCGCCTGAGAAGGTGGATCTTGGCCGGCTGTTATGGTTTCGTTTTCCCGCATCTACCATCATGTTTCCGAGCATTGCCCGCACCGGGGCAATAGCGAGCAACACGGCAATAAGATCGGTTATAAAGCCCGGTAACAAAAAGAAAAATCCGGCTATAGCCAGAAAGAAACCGTGGATAAGTTCAGAAACCGGACTTTCGCCGCGATCAACGGTATTTTTGAGGTTACGAAGCACCTGAATCCCCTCCTGACGGATGATGTAAATACCAAGTACTGCTGTAAAAAGAGTGAGCGCAAGAGCGGAAAGACCGCCAATTTCATCCGCTACTTCCACGAAAACAAGAAATTCAAGATAGGGAACGGCGAAAAGGGCGATTAAAAATAATAATGGCATTTATCATCCAAACAGTTGAAATATGGGTTCATAATATATACATCATGGTCTATCTAATATAGTATTTAATTTTAGATCTCCAAGTGGGGATCACCAATTATGTCTGACTGAGCGGACAAGGATTTGTAGGAACACGGATGGACGACAATTTATTTTTGATAATTATGGCCTTTGTCGCCGGCTTCATTATATTGCAATTGCGTAGAACGCTTGGCCGCAAAGATGGTTATGACGGTAAGGATGAAAAGGGTTCTGATAGTTCGTTGCGGGAAAAGGGAGCCCCTCGCGATAATGTCATTCCCATAAAAGGCGGCCTCGTGCAGGATGATCAGCCTGCTGAAGCACCACAAGCAACCATAGACATCGGCGTGACCAAATCGTCTCCATTTTATAGCACACTTGAAAAAATAAATTCTTATGACCGTAGTTTTACGTTGCCAACATTTATTGATGGCGCCGAATATGCTTACGGAATGATCTTAAACGCATTTTGGGATGGGGATATCAAAACCTTGCGCAGTTTTTTAAGCCGAGATGTTTTCAGCCAGTTTGAAGCGGCAATAAACGATATGAAGAGCGCGGAGCAACGTTTTGACAATGTGCTCAATGACATTGAGAAAATAGAACTTGAAGACGCCAGTATCGATGGTTCTATGGCAGAGCTTACCCTCAAGTTCAACAGCCATATGACCATTGCTGTGAAAGATGTGGATGGTAACGTTGTGGACGGGGACCCCGAAAAAGTTGTACCTGTGCTCGATATATGGACATTTTGCCGCGACGTAAGGCGGGGTGATCCAAACTGGACACTCGTGTCGACCAGTAACGAATAACATAAGGGCGCAGGTTTAGGATTTAAGCAAATATGAGACATATTTACGCCCCCCTCTTCCTGCTCGCTCTATTTGCTACGTCTCTGTATTTTCTTGTCACACCGACCAAGATAATGGCACCCGAAAAATTTGTACTCCGTAATTTCGAAGATCTTGAAGGATGGTCGGCTGATGATCACGCTCTGGCCCTTAAGGCCTTCCAAATTTCCTGCGAGCGAGTTTTAAAATATCCACCAGCGAGGTCATTTGGTGATTTTGGTCAGGCCAGCGACTGGCAACCAACGTGCCGTGCCGCGATGGAAATTGATCCGGTGGCAGCAAGAAAATTTTTTGAAAGCCATTTTGCCCCGCTCGCGTTTTTGCAGCAGGAACCGGGGCTGTTTACGGGCTATTACGCACCGGTTTACCAAGGATCGCGGACACGGAACGATAAATATAACGCCCCGCTTTATATGGTGCCGACGGATCTTCAAAACATTGATCTAGGGGATTTTGATCAAAGTTTGAAGGGCCGTTCGATTATTGGCGAAGTTAGAGACAGTAAATTTGTCCCCTACAAAGACAGAGCTGAAATTGAACAGGGTGCTCTGGAAAATAAGGACTTGGAGCTAGTTTGGCTCGAAACTGTTGAACAAACATTTTTCCTGCAGATTCAGGGCTCTGGCTTTATTGAGCTTGAAAATGGCCAACTTATGCATCTTGGTTATGCGGAGCGAAACGGAAGACCCTACCGCGCCATAGGGCAATTTCTAATCGAAAGCGGTGATATTGCCAGAGAGGATATGTCGCTACAGGCAATTCTCGACTGGATGATGCAAAATCCCGAAAAATCAAACGAACTCATGTGGAAAAACCCGTCCTACGTCTTTTTTCTTGAACGAAACACAGATAAGCCGGTTGGTAGTCTCGGTGTTGGCCTAACGCCCGGTCGATCGTTGGCCGTTGACCGCGCCCATATTCCCCTTGGGGTGCCGCTCTGGCTTAACACGTATCAGGAACTGGGTACGGACGGCGGCGAAATTATTCAAAAACCTCACTTGAAAAGGCTTGTTGTCGCTCAAGATACGGGCGGCGCAATAAAAGGACAAATCCGCGGCGATGTCTATTGGGGTATTGGCGATCTTGCTGAATTAAAAGCGGGGCCAATGAAAGACCGTGGCAGTTATTATGTTCTCGTCCCCAATACCGTTTCTAGCTCAATATTTAATGAGCCGGAGAGTCGTCTTTAATGGGAAAAAAGGATCTCAGTCAGGAAGACCGCCGCTTGTGGCAGCTCTATACCAGGAATATTAAGCCAACAAGCTTTGAACGCGGTCCGGCAGAGGAGAGAAGCCAGGCTCAGCCTTTTAAAATCAATGCCCTCAAAGAAGCAACCCGAACGAAATTCACGCAACCATCCGTGTCAAATTTTGACAGCCTGAAAAATAACGATAGTAATTGGGGAAAGAAGCTCAAAGCCGGAAAAGTGAGGCCAGACGGCAAAATTGATCTGCACGGTATGACCTGTGTGGAAGCGCACGAGAAGCTTTATCACTATCTTGAGCGAGCCCAGCGAAACCAGAAAAGAGTGGTTCTGGTGGTGACCGGAAAAGGCGGACCCAAAAAAACCGGCTACGCAGATTTTCGCTATACTGATTTCGAAAATAGCCGCGGTGTCCTCAGGCGAGAGGTGCCACTTTGGCTTTCTAGCGGTGCCATGCGTCATATGATCGTATCCTTTCAGGATGCACGCCAAAGTGATGGTGGCACCGGCGCATTATATGTTGTTTTAAAGAGGACATAATGACCCCATTTGGTGAACGAGTAAGAGAACTTAGAAAAAAACGAGGGGTAAGCCAAAAACAGATGGCTAAAAAACTTGCCATTAGTCCGGCCTACCTTTCCGCGCTGGAACACGGGCATCGTGGCCGACCATCCTGGGCACTTATTCAACAGATTATCAGCTACTTCAATATTATCTGGGATGAGGCAGAAGAGCTTGAAAATCTTGCAAGGCTTTCCCACCCGCGGATGGTGGTCGATACGTCAGGCCTCAGTGCTTCGGCCACAGAGCTGGTTAATCTTCTCAATCGCGATATCAGAGAATTAAATGAGGACCAAATTGACAAAATGCTTACGGTATTGAAGGACAAAGATTAAGCAATAGGCGGTTGAATTTTGACCTGCGTGATTTGATTCTTTTTTCGTTTCAGTATTTTAAATTGAAAACCATTTTTTTCGTATATCTGCCCAGGAAGAGGAATGGTTTCAGCTTGGTCGATAATATACCCGGCGATGGTTATGGCCTCATCGTCGCTTAAATTCCAGTTAAACTGTCTGTTTAAATCGCGAATTGGTGTCGTTCCTTCAGCGATAATGGCTCCGGACTTTAACTTTTTGACGTCGCTATTTAAAGTATCGTGTTCATCTGTAATCTCGCCGACTATTTCTTCGAGAATATCTTCCAGCGTTATGACGCCCATTAATGCACCATACTCATCGACAACGACGGCGAAGTGGGTCTTTCTCGCCAGAAACATCTTCAGTTGATCGCGAAGACTGGTTGTTTCCGGAACGAACCACGGCGAGATGGCGATATCCCGGAGCGTTTTGTGATCAAGCTCACCACCTGACTTTCGGGTTATCCTCAGTACGTCTTTGGCGTGGACGACCCCGATGATATTGTCTTGGTCATCTTCCCACATGGGAAGTCTGGTATAAGAGCTCGAGACAATTTGCTGGAATATATCCTCTATGGTGTCCTCGACATTTATGGTTTCGACATTTCTTCGGTGAACCATCACATCTTCGAGGCTTATTTCATCAAGATCAAGGATGCCTGCCAGCATGTCCTTATGTTCTTTGACGATGCCGCCTTCATGAGCCTGAAGATCGATGGCTCCGCGAATTTCATCCTGGGGGCTAAGAACCTTCTGATTTTCCTCCGCTTTAACGCCAAGAAGGCGCAGAGTTTGGCGGGCAATGATTTGAATAAGTCGAACTATGGGCGAGAATATAATGACAAAGATGTTAATCGCAGGCGCTACCTTAAGGGCAACTCGTTCCGGGTTCGAAATGGCGTAGGTTTTTGGCATCACTTCGGCAAAAATTAGGACAAGTGCCGTCATGGCAAACGTGGCATAAACAACGCCTATTTCGCCAAACAGCTCGATAAAAATGTATGTGGCGAGGGCCGATGCAAGAATATTAACCAGATTGTTACCGAGCAAAATCGCGCCGATAAGACTTTCCGGATCGGCAATTAATTTTTCAACCAGACTGGCTCGGGCATTACCTTCCTTTGAGAGTTTATGCATGTTGGATGCGGAGGTTGCCGTGAGGGATGTTTCCGAACCTGAGAAAAATCCGGAGAATATCACTAGAAAAACGATAACAACCACTGCAGTAATAAGTTCAGTTTCCATCAGCGTTCAAATTATCCTTTAAGGCCCATTTCGAGCACAGATTTAACATCTTCCATATCGACGTCTTTTGATAAATATGATTTACCGATCCCCGATGCGACGACAAAAGTAAGCTTTCCGTCTGCCATTTTCTTATCCTTAGTCATATGTTCAAGCAGATGATTAACATCTAAATTAAAATCTGACAGCGACTGCGCCGATGTCTGTTCAAAGTGGCGTTTGACACGGGCAACATCGCTTGCTGGGCAAAGGCCCATTTTTTCCGACAGTTGGAAAGCGAGGATGATACCCATGGCAACGGCCTCGCCATGAAACAGGCGGTCATTATAACCATTTTCCGCTTCCAGCGCATGACCAAAGGTATGGCCAAGATTAAGAAGCGCACGGGCGCCGCTTTCCTTTTCATCCTCAGCAACCACTGCTGCCTTGGCTTCACAGCTTTTAAAAATTGCTTCTGTTCTGAGGGCGCGGCTTCGTTCGGCAGGACCGGAAATAAGATCTTTGCCATTTTGTTCCAGCCATTTAAAAAACTCGGGATCGTTGATCAACCCATATTTTACGATCTCGGCATACCCAGCGATCACATGGCGAGGGTCGAGAGTGTCCAGTGTTGTTACATCAATGAGCACAAGACGTGGTTGGTGGAAAGCCCCGATAAGGTTTTTCCCATGAGGACTATTGATACCGGTTTTCCCGCCTACAGAACTATCCACCTGAGCAAGGAGTGTTGTTGGCACTTGTATAAAATCAATGCCGCGCAAATAAATGCTAGCGGCAAAACCCACCAGATCACCAATGACCCCTCCACCGAGAGCGATGACCATATCGCTGCGCTCAAGCTTCATAGAGAGCATGGTTTCAAGCAGCTTTTCAAGCTGTCCGATCGATTTTGTCGCTTCTCCCGCCGGCAGCACGATCGTGTCAAAGGCAATGTTTTCCGCCTTTAAATTCGATTCGAGCCGGGAAAGCTGGTGCCGGGCGACATTTTCGTCGGTAACGACCACTGTTCTGGGCCGTTTTAATAGAGCGTTGATGTACGACCCTGCCTCATCAATGATATCCTCACCGATCAGGATGTCGTAACTTCTGCTGCCAAGATCAACTGTTGTCTTTTGTGTCATTCTGCTTTTTCGGGCCTTCATCGTTATTTTTCTCACGCGCCCGTTTGCGGGCCAACCGTCTCTGATACTTTTTTTTCTCAGTCGCCAGATACTTATTAAGCTTCCAGATTATATCGTTGACAACCGCATCATGTGGCCCTTGTCCGCTCTCCACAATTATATGGGCTTCTTCATAAATGGGATAGCGTTCTTCGGTCAGTTTTTGAAGAATTTTTCGCGGGTTCCCTTTTCTAAGTAGCGGTCGAGTGTCCCTTTTTGACGTTCTTTCCACGAGAAGGTCCACATCCACCCTGAGCCAGATCACAATGGTTTGTTTCTTAAGCCGTCCGCGGGTTTTTGGGTCCATAAAGGCGCCACCACCCGTGCCAAGGATAATATTTTTATCCTGACTAATTAGCCTGTTAATGACACGCCGTTCCCCTTTTCTGAAATCGTCTTCGCCAAATTTTTCAAAAATTTCTGTTACGGTGTGGCCGGCTGCAGCTTCTATTTCATGGTCACTATCGATAAACTCTAAATGCAAGCGCCGCGCCAGCCGAACGCCGATTGTTGTTTTCCCGCACCCCATGAGGCCGACCAGTGAAATGCTTTTTCGAAGCGGGTATCTTAGTCGCGGCAGCAGCGATTTTTTTCTTTTTCTTTTCAAATTATTCATTATATCTACTATTTACATGTCTTTAGTGAGTTTAGCCACGAAATAAACATATTTTTTAGCGAGCTTTACCTTGTGAACAGACACAGCTAATATGTTGTGTTACTTTTTTAATTCCTTTTTATAATATTACAGAGGTCAATATACCAATGGCAAAATTATGGCTTTCCCTGATTATTTTAATCCTACTGGCGATTGTGGGGGCGGGCATCTATCTTATGACGGCCGATATTCCTGCGCCGACAGAACGCGTGGAAAAGACACTACCTGACGACGCCTTTCCAAATTAATTTATTTTTTGCGGGAATATTTATGATCTTTCCAATCTTAACAATGTGCGGGCTAAAGCTCCAGAGACATTGGGCGCTGCGGGCGGGGATGCTCGCGGTTTTTGCCAGTACGGCGCTTTCGCCGGCACTGCTTTTTGGCCAGACGGCAGAACAGCAAGTTGAGCGGCCCGTGCGTGAAGCAGAAGATCAACCAAGGTCTATTTTATTTCCGTCCGGAGTGCCAGGCCCTTATTTCCCTGACGATGACGAAATAGCACGTGCGGCTGAAGAACGTCTCGCTCAAACGCCGGAGCCACCAGAAAATGGTGACGAAAACATTTTTACAGGTGATATAGCGGTTGCAAAAATAGAGGAAATGATAGAATTGGACAGGTCCGCGTACGGTACGCTCATGCCTGGAGCCGGCGGTCTTTCTAAGAGCATCTGGCAGCCGTCTTCGTTTGAAAAGATAGAAAGCCTGCTAAAAGTTCTTAAGCTGCCAACCAAATCACTGGCCATGGATGCAATATCGCAAAAGCTTTTGCTTTCCTTTGCGTCAGCGCCTACTGGAAAAGCTCTTGTCGATCTGGATGATCCGCAACGGGAGGAAGATGAATTTGAGCGGACAGATGAGCAATTTGATGAAGCGCTTTTAAAACGCTTTATAAACCTTCGCCTTGAAAAGCTTATTGAAAGAGGCAACCTCACCGACCTTGTTGGATTTTTACAGAACCTTCCAGAGGACACGCTGGCTCCTGAGCAGAAGAATGCGGAAATTCTGATGCTTGGCGGCGACCTGATCGGCGCGTGTCAGATGACCCAGTTGGCCCGCACTCGGTCCGAGGAGAGAAGCCGGTTGGCGAGTCGTTTTTCCGTAAATCGGCAGGATGAAGGAGCAGAGGCGAGCGCAGAAGATGTGTTTTGGCTTAAAATGCTCGGCTTTTGCCGACTGCTTGAGGAAAATAATGCCGGCGCACAAATCGTTCTTGATATGCTCAATGAGCAGGGTACGTCCGACTATGTTTTCTTTGACCTCCTGAACAAGCTCATGGAAGCACCCGAAGCCAGAGGGGCCTTTATGAGCAGTGCCATCACATCTCTTGATCCGCTTAATTATACGATCCTCACCTTGCTCGACCAACCGATTAATGCGGACCTGATCGAAACCAGCTCTCCACTTATTGTGAGCGCGCTGGTTATCAATCCCAACCTTACGGCCGAAAACAGGTTCCAGGCAGCGGTTAAAAGTTACAACGCTGGTGGCATATCAGCAGAAATTCTCGGAAATATCTATGACCTCCAGCAATTTACCGAAATGGAATATAGCAATGCCGTGCGGCTAGCGCAGTTTGATAACCGACCGCTGGCTGACGCGCTACTATACCAGGCGGCCTCCAGACAGCAGCAAGATCAGGACAAGGCATCAATACTTGGTGCAATTTGGCAGCGGGCGTCCAAGAATAATGACTTGGGGCGCAAAGCGGCCCTCAATAGGAATACATTGCGGTCTATTAACCCGACCTCAAGATTAATGAACAGCGCTCATCACATCGCGCGCGGACTTTTACTGGCAGGAGATGTTGAGCGAGCTTCTCAGTGGTACGATTTTGCTCGTCAAAGTGCTGCGGGCGGTGACGCTGAAGCAACCCGCGCGCTGCTCAACATTTGGCCACTGATCACTATTGCTGCTGACAGAGGTAGCATTCGTTGGTCTGAAGATATTCTTAATTTGTGGTGGAATGGTCAGATGGTGCTTGCCCCGGAAAGCAGAGACAGCAGAGCAACTCTGTTTTATGCCATCGCAGAAGCGTTTGGACATCAGGTTCCTGAAGAAAAATGGACGGATCTCATCAGCGACAGTCATGCGCAGAATGTGGGTTCAATTCCGCTTGGCGTGTGGCGGGAAATGATCAGAGCAGTGGGCGAAAATAAACCAGCGCAATCCATCATCCTCAGTCTGATCGCTATGGGCCCAGACGGGCCAGGAAGTCTTGATGCGGCAGGGATTAGTACGGTTATCAGGCTGCTCAGAAGTCTTGGTCTCGAGCAGGAAGCACGAAAAGTCGCAATTGAGGCCCTCGTCGCGAATGACTTCTGATGAAGGATCAACACCTCATAGAGCTGTTTCTCGAAATGATCCTGACAGAGCGGGCTGCGTCTCTCAACACTATAGGCTCCTACACACGCGATCTTGAGCAATTTATCGCATCCGTGCCAAGGCTCTCGGATAACATTTTGCAGGAAGCTACTCGGGATGATCTTAGAAAATACCTTGCTCTGCTTGAAAAAAATGGCTTCGCAGCAAGCACCGCGGCACGGAAGTTATCTTGTCTAAGACAATTTTTCAAATTTCTTTATGCAGAAGGAATTCGTAGCGATAATCCAGCCTTGGATCTTGAAAGTCCCGCAACCGGAAGGTCGCTACCGAAACTTCTCAGTGAAGAACAGGTTTCAAGTCTTCTCAGTGCTGCAGAGGCAAGCGCAAAGAAAACGCGACATCTGAATGATGTTCGCCTACTGGCATTGATCGAACTTCTATATGCAACGGGCCTTCGCGTCTCGGAGCTGGTGAGCTTGCCACGCGCCGTGTTTCGCAGTGCCGAGCCATATATTTATGTACGGGGAAAAGGCGATAAAGAGCGCCTTGTGCCCATAAGTGCTCGCGCCCAAAGGGCGGTTGAAGACTATCTGGACGTCATGGCATCAGCTAAAAATTCTGCTGGAAAAGAGAAATACTCCCAGAAACAGAAAAAGTGGCTTTTTCCGTCGTCAGGAAAGCTTGGCCACTTGACCCGACACCGCTTCGCACAACTTTTGAAAGATCTCGGGACCAAAGTCGGCATTTTACCGTCTTCTCTGTCGCCGCATGTGCTGCGCCATGCTTTTGCCACACACTTGCTTTCAAATGGAGCGGATCTTAGGGCGGTACAGAAAATGCTTGGCCACGCCGATATCAGCACCACGCAAATTTACACCCATGTTTTAGAAGAGAGACTTAAATCATTGGTGCAAAACAAACACCCACTTGTAAAATAAAGGCTTTATTTATTTTACCGGTGATTTTTTTAGTCGCCTTTTAAAGCGTCAAGGGGTATAAATGCTTTTTTGCGAACAATAATAGTGAAGTCATATTATATGCAAACCTATTTGGATTTTGAAAAATCTATTGCCGAGCTGGAAAGTCGCATCCGCGATATGAAAAGTTTGGAAAGTGGCGATGAAATTAACATTGCCGAAGAAATAAGCCGTCTTGAAGTCAAGCTTGATAAGTTGCTGCGATCTACCTATTCAAAGCTCACCTCGTGGGAAAAAATAAAAGTCGCCCGTCATCCTGACCGGCCTCATTTATCTGACTATATCAGCAATTTGTTCACGGATTTTATGCCGCTTTCTGGCGACCGCGGGTTTTCTGACGATCACGCCATAATTGGCGGTATTGGCCGCTTTAATGGTCAAACTGTTATGGTTGTTGGTCATGAAAAAGGCAATGATACCGAAAGCAGGATTAAGCATAATTTCGGTATGGCCCGTCCGGAAGGATTTCGGAAGGCCATCAGGCTATTTCATTTAGCGGACCAATTTAAAATTCCCATCATCACATTTGTTGACACCGCTGGGGCCTACCCTGGTGTTGGTGCGGAGGAGCGCGGACAGGCCGAAGCAATTGCCCGTTCAACCGAAGCCTGTCTTTCAGTCAAAGTGCCACTGATCAGCATCATTGTTGGCGAAGGCGGGTCAGGCGGTGCCGTGGCCCTTGCCGTTGGGAATAAAGTTCTGATGATGGAGCATGCGGTTTACAGTGTAATTTCGCCGGAAGGATGCGCCTCAATATTATGGCGTACCAATGAAAAAGCTGAAGATGCGGCTAACGCTCTTAAAATAACCGCGCAGGACCTACATAAGCTTGAAGTGGTTGATGAGGTCATACCTGAACCCATCGGCGGCGCTCACCGCGATCATGACAAAACTATGAAATCCGTTGGCAAGGCGATTGATAATGCGTTGATGGAATTTTCAGCAATAAGCGCCGATAAAATCAAAGAACTTCGAAGTGAAAAGTTTCTCAATATGGGGAATGTCGGCCTTTAGTGCCCTCTGATAGTGAAGAAAAAGCGCTGGCGATAACCAGCGCTTTTTTTATACCTTAATTAGATTGCGCCGTGGCAATGTTTATATTTTTTGCCGCTATTACAAGGACATGGATCGTTCCGGCCAACTTTTGGTATAACAAGTCCGTGACAGTGCTTGTATTTTTTTCCGCTCCCGCACGGACAGTCAGCATTGCGTGGTGTTTTCTTCCACTGTGCCGAATTTCCGGCTGCGGGCGCTGCAGCGCTGCTGTCACCTGGGTGGATTTCGCTCATACTGCCGCGGTCAGGCTCCGCAAGATCCGGCACTTCTTCCTGGCGGCGAATTTCAACATGGGACAGTAGCAAGGCGACATTCTCGCGGGTATTTGTGAGCATGTTTTCAAACATGGAAAATGATTCCGTCTTATATTCATCAAGCGGATTACGCTGGCCATAAGCTCTTAATTGAATGACTTGTCGCAGATGATCAAGTTGTGCCAGATGTTCTTTCCAATGGCTGTCGATCGATTGCAGCAGTACGGTCCGCTCGAGTTGGCGCATAATCTCAGGGCCAATGTCAGCGCTGCGTTTGGCCATGAAGTTGTCCGCGGCCTCAAAAAGGCGGTCAGCGAATGTTTCCCCGTCCATGCCTTCTTCCTTTGCCCATTCATGAAGACCAAAGTCCTGGGTAAAGATGCGTTTGGTTTCAATGGAAAGACCCTTGATGTCCCAGTCGTCCGGATAGCTTCGTGCGGGAATATAGTTGGCTAACAAGTCGTCTATAAGATGCTCGCGCATGTCAGCAATGGTTTCATCAAGATCTTCTTCCGTCATGACTTCTCGGCGCTGTTCA
The DNA here is from genome assembly GCA_963976585.1 of uncultured Kordiimonadaceae bacterium. Taxonomy (GTDB): domain Bacteria; phylum Pseudomonadota; class Alphaproteobacteria; order Sphingomonadales; family Emcibacteraceae; genus Pseudemcibacter. Next base: position 18,103 of record CAXBLS010000002.1, on the reverse strand, counting down.
TAAATGGCCTTACGCTGGTCATTCATGACATTGTCGAATTTAAGAAGATTTTTACGTATGTCATAGTTGCGGGTCTCGACCTTTTCCTGCGACTTTTCCACCGCGCGGTTAAGCCACGGATGAGTGAGCGATTCGCCTTCTTCGAAGCCGAGCTTCTGCATCCAGCTGTCCATGCGTTCTCCACCGAAAATTCGCATAAGGTCATCTTCCATACTGAGGAAAAATTTGGAATGGCCGGGATCACCCTGACGGCCAGAACGACCACGCAGCTGATTATCAATGCGGCGGCTTTCATGGCGTTCTGTACCAAGAACAAAAAGGCCACCAAGCTCGATCACTTTTCTCTTTTCTTCTGCGACCTCTTCGGTAATGCGTTCAATATGTTTTTGGCGCTTGGCTTCATCTTCTTCTGTGACTTCACGTTCAATGCGCATATCAATATTCCCGCCAAGCTGAATATCGGTACCACGACCTGCCATGTTGGTGGCAATGGTTACGGTTCCTCTGCGACCAGCTTGACTAACGATATAGGCCTCTTCTTCATGAAATTTTGCGTTAAGAACATTATGCTTCACTTTGCGTTTTTTAAGCAAATCGGACAGATATTCCGATTTTTCAATGCTGACGGTACCGACCAAAATCGGTTGCTCCGTTTTATAACACTCTTCAATGCAGTCAACGATGGCTGCATATTTTTCGTCTGCTGTTCTGTAAATCTCATCATGATCGTCAATACGGGCGACGTCCACGTGGGTTGGTATTTCGACAACGCCCAGCCCGTAAATATCACCAAACTCCGACGCCTCTGTTGCGGCCGTACCGGTCATGCCGGAAAGTTTTTCATAAAGACGGAAATAATTTTGGAAGGTTACAGATGCCAAGGTCTGATTTTCTGAGCGAATATCGACGCCCTCTTTGGCTTCAATGGCTTGATGAAGTCCTTCGGAAAGCCGTCTTCCGTCCATCATTCGGCCAGTAAACTCATCGATCAGAACAATCTCGCCGTCTTTGACGATATACTCTTTTTCTGCGTTAAACAACTTGTGCGCTTTAAGAGCCTGATTTACGTGATGGACCACGGCCACATTGCCGTAATCATATAAATTATCACTTTCTATTAGTCCTGCACTGCGCAGCACCTCTTCAAGATGCTCCATGCCCTCCTCAGTAAGAGTGATATTTCTGGTTTTTTCATCGATTTCATAATCTTCTGCTACCAGATCGGGGATGATTTTGTTTACGGAAACATAAAGTTCTGATTTGTCCTCGGTTGGTCCGGAAATAATAAGTGGGGTTCGTGCTTCATCAATCAGAATACTATCAACCTCATCAACGATGGCAAAATACGGATCTCGCTGCGCCATAGCGTCCGGATGGAATTTCATATTATCGCGAAGATAATCAAAACCAAGTTCATTGTTGGTGGCGTAAGTTACGTCGCAAGCATAGGCCGCTTTTCTGTGTTCATCAGGAATGTTGGGAATAATACACCCGACAGTCATGCCGAGAAAGCGGTAAATCTGCCCCATCCACTCGGAATCGCGGCTTGCCAGATAATCGTTTACGGTAACAATGTGAACTCCGCGCGCAGGAAGGGCGTTGAGATATCCCGCCAGCGTGGAAACCAGTGTCTTACCCTCTCCGGTCTTCATTTCAGAAATCTTTCCTTCATGAAGAACAATTCCGCCAATAAGCTGAACATCATAATGGCGCTGTCCCAAGGCGCGGACCGCCCCTTCACGGACAACGGCAAAGGCTTCAACCAGCAAACTATCAAGCGTCTCGCCATTTGCTAGGCGTTCTCTGAACTCGGCTGTTTTGCCACTAAGGGCGTCATCGGAAAGAGCAGAAATCTCTGGCTCAAGAGCGTTGATCGCTTTTACACGTGGCTCAAGGCTTTTTAAGTAACGTTCATTAGCGGTGCCAAATATTTTTTTGGCGATCTTGCCCATTCCAAGCATTATATTTTTCCTAGTTGGCTTACCGTTTTGTCGGCGGCCATTTTTGTTGAACCTGCGCTATAATTGTTCCCGCGCGAGAATTCAAAAATTTACACACATATATAGAGTAGCACAAATAAGAGCGAGAACGCCTGCTGTCAATGTTTGATGGTGATATTACTGATATTTTTAAGAGAATTTATGGACATTCCTTCTTTTCAGGGCCTATAAAGTGAATTCATAAACAAAAACATCGAATTGAAGCGATTACCGACATGTCTAAAATATCTCCCCTTGCGCCGGAACACTTTCCCTATATGCCGGAAATTGAAGGGGTGCTTCTAGGTACCGCTGCGACGGGGATGAAATATAAAAACCGTGATGATCTGTTGCTGGTTTCTTTTCCTGGTGGCGCGGCCGTTGCGGGTGTTTTTACAAAATCAAAATGTTTTTCCGCACCTATTGGCTGGTGCCGAGGGGTTCTTTCAAGTTCTAAAAATGCCCGCGCCCTTTTGGTCAATGCTGGAAATGCCAATGCTTTTACTGGTGAAGCTGGTGATAACGCGTTGGCAGAAACCGTGGACAGCACTGCACAGGCTCTAGCTTGTGAAAAAGACCAGGTTTTTGTGGCCTCAACCGGGGTGATTGGCGAAGTTCTTGACGCAAAACTGATTTGTGAGCATATATCCCATGCCCATAAGGATTTGTCGGGGGCAAACTGGCAATCGGCTGCGGCTGCGATCTTGACGACGGACACATTTTCAAAAGGATCTTCCGGTACAGCATTCCTAAAGGGACGCACCGTGACCATAAATGGAATAGCCAAGGGTTCGGGCATGATCGCGCCGGACATGGCGACTATGCTTGGCTTTGTTTTTACTGATGCGGCCCTTGATCAAAGCGTTTTACAAAGCCTGCTCAGAGAAACATGCGATCGGTCTTTCAATAATATTACGGTGGATAGCGATACCTCGACCTCTGATACTCTTCTCGCTTTTGCAACGGGGAAAAAAGACCCGGTTACAGACACCAGTGATCCTGCTCTGGACGACTTTAAAGAAAAGTTGTCTGAAGTGATGCAGGATCTTGCCCACCAAGTGGTACGGGACGGCGAAGGCGCCAGCAAATTTATCACTATTACCGTTGCGGGCGCTGAAAATAATGTTGCGGCCAGAACCATAGGATTGAGCATCGCAAATTCACCGTTGGTCAAGACCGCCATTGCTGGCGAAGATGCCAATTGGGGCCGGATTGTCATGGCCGTCGGTAAAGCCGGTGAAAAGGCGGACCGCGATAACCTGCAAATCCATATTGGTGGCCAAAAGGTTGCTGAAAATGGTATGGGCGTTGCGGGGTACGACGAAGATATATGCACGGCCCATCTAAAAGGAACCGAGATAGATATTAATGTCAATGTCGGCATCGCTGACGGAACAGCCACAGTATGGACCTGTGATCTCACCCATGACTATATCTCCATCAACGCGGATTACAGAAGCTGATGGGCGGTGATGAAATCACAATCGAGACAGAGCGAACGAGGCTTAGACCCTATAGATCCGATGACCTTGATGAGCATGTTGCCATTCTCAGTGATTGGGAAGTAACCCGCTGGCTTTCAACCAATATTCCTTTTCCCTATAGCCGTAAAGACGGGGAAGACTTTATAGAGAAAGAAAAAGCCAACTTCATTGAGGGCGACATACTGTATTTTTCGGTTGTTGAGAAAAAAACCCGTCGACACATGGGGGCTATTAAACTTTTCTCAAGTTTCAGTGACGATTGTGAAGTCGGATATTGGCTTGGCCAGGATTTTTGGGGTAAAGGATACGCGAGCGAAATCTGTAGCGCCCTTATTGAGTGGACGAAAAAACACCGCACTATAAAAAGGCTCGTCGCGCAAACGGCACATGATAATGTTGGCTCACGTAAGGTATTGGAAAAACTTGCCTTTGAACATGCCGGTTCACCACCAGCCAACTTTGCGCGCAGTGGAAATAGTGCGGGATGTAGTGAATTTTACGTTTTAAAACTTATGCAAGGACTAGAGGAATGAATGAATTTTGCCCCGACCCACCCGGCGGATGGCGTCAGGACCCCGTGACTATGATAACCGTTTCTGCAGTGGTGATGGTTGACGTTGACGGCCGCATTCTACTCGCCCAGCGCCCAGAGGGCAAAAGCATGGCCGGTCTTTGGGAATTTCCCGGTGGGAAAGTTGAGCCTGGCGAAACGCCGGAACGGGCACTTATTCGCGAACTCAAAGAAGAGTTGGGTATCGACACAACCGAATCCTGTTTAGCGGCCTTTACCTTTGCCTCGCACAGCTACGACGATTTTCATTTGTTGATGCCAGTTTTTCTTTGCCGCAAATGGGATGGCTTTGTCACGCCGTGTGAAGGCCAAAGGTTGAAATGGGTAAAAATTGAAGACTTGAGAACCTATCCAATGCCACCGGCTGACGAACCACTGATAGCCATGATCAGAGATTTTTTATGAGCTTGGTGGGGTTTCTCCGAGAGCGTCCTTAAGAGCCATTTTTGCTGAACCTGGCTTGAGCGGTTGTTGTTGACTTTCATGAGGGGCCCATCCTTGCAGATATATAATATCAAACGTCGCTGGAATTCTGCCGTTCTCACTAGCAAAACCCTGATGATAATTCTCAGCCACTTTCATCATTAGTCGTTTTGATGTGAGGCCCTTAAATCCCTTTATCAGGGCATTATTTTCACCCATATTCTTGAGTTCTTTCATCAGCGCGAAAACATCAGAGTAGGTAACCGTAATCCGCTCAGTGCTGACAACGGGCAACGTAAAACCGGCCCGCTGCATCAGTCCGCCCGCGTCACGGACGTCCATAAAGGGTGATATGTGAGGACTGATGCCACCGCGATGATCCATGTCGGCTTTTAACATGGCGGCACGCAGCTCAAACAAAGTTTCGCCGCCAAACACCGCACCCATAAACAATCCGTCGGGCTTGAGACTTCTAAGAATTTGTACAAGACACCCCGGAAGGTCGTTGACCCAATGTAGGTTAAGACAACTTAGTATCAGCTCGAGGCCTTGATTTTTAAAAGGTAAAAATTCCTCGTCACATTGAACAATTGCACCGTATTTTCCCTCCAACATATTCAATGCCAGATCCTGATGAACCACAAAGCCATCGTTTAGATGAGCCCGCACCACATCGTCACACATATTCATGCTCAGGACCGTTTTGAACGATCTTTTTATATCCTGTAGATTGTCGATGAGCCGCTCGCTTATCTCTCGATTGAGAAAGTCGTGATCCCGATATGTTTTTGCAATATGCTCGCGTCGGGATTTAACCAGCGATCGATTAAATATATCACTTTCCCTGATTGGAGCTTTAAAAGAGGAGTTTTTCTGTGTCATAATGACTATATGGCATTTTTAGACGCAGACGAAAAGAAGCAAATGTTGGTGGGGGCGAATAATAAGCGTCTTCGATGGATGCATGCTGCTGGCCAGACCGTGCTGGACCTTCTTCTACCGCCAAAATGTTTGAAATGCTCAGGGCGTGTTGATCAGGCACATAGTCTTTGTCCTGATTGCTGGAAAGGTCTGCATTTTATTACGGACCCGAAATGTAAATGCTGTGGCTATCCATTTGAAATTAACCTTGGCAATGATTACAGCGCACTGGGGGAACAGCTCTGCGGTGCCTGTCAAAAGATTGAAAGGTCATTTGATAAAGCGGTTTCGGCTCTACGTTATGACGATGACAGCCGTCAGATGGTTATCGGCTTTAAGCATCAGGATAAGGTCGAATATGCTGCTTACTTTGTCAAACTATTGAGCCAGGCGGGGGCGACTATGTTATGTGACGTCGACATCATCGTTCCAGTGCCTCTTCATAAAATGCGCTTACTTTCACGACGCTACAACCAGTCCGCCCTTCTTTCGCGCCTGTTTGCTCGTGAGCACGGGATTGTGCATACCGCCGAACTTCTTGAGCGGACCAAGAATACACCCCCTCAGCAAGGCAATCTCAGCAAGCGGTTCAAAAATGTCAGGGGTGTTTTTAAAGTTGGACCAAAGCATAAAGACACCATTAAAAACAAGACTATATTGCTAATTGACGATGTCTATACGACCGGATCAACAGCAGAAAACTGTGCCCGATGCTTAAAAAAGGCAGGCGCAGCGAAAGTTTATGTTTTGACCGTTTTTCGCGTTATCTCACCTCAAAATCCAAAATAATAAAATTGATCATTGAAAAGAAGGCCAAGAAAACTATATATCAGTGGGGCTTACTCGATAACGGAATGATGGAAATGGCCGACATAGTAATTTATACCCGACCTGGTTGTGGGTATTGCAGCATGGCTAAACAGTTGCTGAACGCAAAAGGTAATGAATTTACCGAGTATAATATTTGGTCTAAGGACGAATATAGAGCGGAGATGATCAAACGCTCCGGCGGCGCAAGTACCGTGCCGCAAATATTTATCAACGGCGACCACATCGGGGGCAGTGATGATCTATATGCTCTTGATCGTGCCGGTCATCTTGATGGCCTTTTAAGCCAGAGCGACTGATACTTACAGTCGTTCATCTTTTGTGTTAGGGTAAGAAATGGAACCTTCAAACGATAAATTTAAAGTTGGCCTTGTACAAATGACTTCAAGTCATGTCATAGAGGACAATATACGCGTGGCCGACGAGCTTATTCGCCTAGCCGCCGCGCAAGGTGCCGAATTTATCCTGACCCCGGAGATGACCACGCTTCTTGATTTTGAAACCAAACAGGCGATGCAGAAAATCCTTAGCGAAGAGGAAGACACGTCATCGCGTCATTTTTCTGCACTTGCCGCGGAGCTTGGCATTTGGTTGCTTATTGGGTCCATGGCGGTAAAAAAGGGCGAAAAGGCCGCAAACAGAAGTTTCCTTTTTTCACCGGACGGAGCCAAGGTGGCCACCTACGATAAAATTCATATGTTTGATGTCGATCTACCAGGTGAAGACGCTTATAGAGAATCAAATGCCTATGAGGCGGGTACTGGGGCTGTCATCGCTGATCTTCCTTGGGGAAAAGTTGGCTTGTCCATCTGCTATGATCTCCGCTTCCCCTATCTTTACCGGGCATTATCCCATGCAGGCGCGGTAATGCTAACGGTCCCGGCCGCGTTTACGGAACAAACAGGAAAAGCCCACTGGCATACGCTTCTTCAGGCGCGCGCTATAGAAAATGGCGCCTTTGTTTTTGCCGCTGCCCAAGGCGGCGAGCACACCAACGGCCGTAGGACATATGGCCATTCTTTGGTTGTTGACCCTTGGGGCACTATTCTTGGTGACGGTGGCGATGAGATTGGCGTTACTGTCGTTAACATTGATATGGGCCTTGTCGCCCGCGCAAGAAATCGAATTGCGTCTTTGACCCATGATAAAAATATTGCTATACAGGCAATAACTTAAATAGTTGTCCTGGCTGAAAAAGTTGTCCTTATGGTTAACGAAATCGGTAACTAGTTAGAAAATATAATGATTTTATTTGATATTAAATGCAGTGAGGGCCATGTTTTTGAAGCTTGGTTCCAAAATAACGAAGCGTATGAGCAACAAGTTGATAATGATCTTGTGGAGTGCCCGCTGTGTGGCTGCACGAAAACATCAAAATCATTGATGGCTCCAAACATTTCGGCCAAGGGAGACGTGGCAAGCGAAGCTTATCAAGCCGCGCGGGACAACGAAGATCATAAAGTAATGGTCAGTGCTCATTCTGATCCGACAAACGACGTCAGTTCTGATGACGTAAAACGCGCCCTTGATCATATGCATAATACCATGGCCAAGTTCCGCCGCCAGATGGAAAAAACCTGTGAATATGTGGGGGATAATTTTGCGGAAGAAGCCCGTAAAATTCATTACGGCGATGGTGAAAAGCGCGGCATTTACGGCGAGACAACTATTCGCGAAACTGAGGAACTGCTTGAAGAAGGCATTGATATCCTTCCTGTTCCAGGATCAGACAAGCTAGATAGCTGATTTTTCATGACCGATAAAGATCACAATAATACCGCGCTTCTCGGTGTTATTCTTGCGGGCGGTAATTCGCAGCGAATGGGTGGCGGTCATAAATTTCTTCTTTCGCTATGCGGCACAAGAATTATTGATCATGTGATCAATAGCATGTCTCCGCAAGTCGATACTCTTATCGTAAGTGCCAACCACGAAGACCTAGATACCCCGTTAGAAGTCGTCCCCGATCTGATAAAAGACGCGGGGCCTCTTGGTGGGATCTATACCGCGCTTATGATCGCAAAAGAAAGAGGGTATTCAAAAATTGTCACTGCTCCTGCCGATACGCCGTTTATTCCGGACGACTTTGTGAGCCGGCTTTATGCTCACTCAAAGAACCCAATTGTCGTGGCAAAATCTGATGGGCAAATCCATCCTGTACTGGCCCTTTGGGATACTGAACTTTTTGATGATATTGAAATGGCACTTAAAAATGGCGAGCGAAAAATGTTGAGCCTGATCAAGAAATATAGGCCAGTTCAAGTCGACTGGACCGATGAACGGGATCCGTTTTTTAATATAAATACACCCCAAGATCTGGATGAGGCAGAAAAACGCCTGGCCCAAGCCAACTTTTAGGTTATCCGGCCTAATGTATCCGTCACGATATTCATACCTCCCTTACGGGCGAAAGCGATGACGCTGATACCGGCCTGTTCAGCTAGGTCAATGGCAAGTCCGGTGGTGGCGGATACTGCAGCGACAATCGGAATACCGGCAATGGCGCATTTTTGGACCATTTCAAAACTGCAGCGGCTGGTGATAAGGGCGTAACCCATTGCCGGGTTAATTTTTTCCCGCATCAAATGACCGATCAGCTTATCAAGAGCATTATGGCGCCCCACATCTTCCCGTACAGCGATAATGTTACCGGTTTCATTGACGAACGCGGCTGCATGTAAGGCTCCGGTTTCCTCATTCAGATGCTGATGAGACTTGATGTTTTGCATGGACTTATGGATCTGTGCGGCCTCTACTTTGAGGGTTGAGACAACTTTCTCAAGCGGTTTGATGGCTTGTTCAAGCTTATCAACGCCGCAAAGGCCGCATCCCGTCCTGCCCGACAGGGCGCGGTTATATTTTTCAAGTCTGTGAAAGGCCTGAGCATTAATTTCTATAGCGGCAACCAGACCGTTTGGTGCCTTTTTAATCTGCGCGTATATGATGTCCTTCTCGGTGCTGATAATGCCTTCGGTCAGACTAAAGCCGTAGGAAAAATCGATAAGATCTGTAGGGGACGCCATCATAACGGCAAAAGTAACACAGTTATATTCGAGAACCACTGGCACCTCATTGGTCACAGGGCGTTCTTCCATATGATCTTCGTCCGGAGACCAGATGCGCATGGGCTGATTTGCGGAGGACTTATCCATTGTTCGATTTTACAGCCAAAGCAACATAATTTACGGAAAAGTCGTTATCATCCAAGGACCACTGGGATTTTAGCGGATTATAGACCATGCCTTTAATGGTCGTGATATTAAAACCGCTCTGTTGGGCATGGGTACAAAGCTCTGAAGGTTTCAGGAACTTTTGCCAGTTGTGGGTACCCACCGGCAGCCAGCGTAAAATATACTCCGCTCCAGCTATGGCCATCGCCCATGATTTCACAGTGCGATTCAAGGTTGATAGGGTCATACACCCACCCTGACGTAGCAGCAAATGACAGGCGCCAAGAAAGGAAGATATGTCGGCCACATGCTCTATCACTTCCATATTGAGAATAACATCAAATGTCTCCCCCTGCTCGGCGAGTTCCTCGGCGGTGATATAGCGGTAATCAATTTCAAGGCCCATCTGGTCCGCATGGACGCGCGCAGTTTTGATGTTCTTTTCTGCTGCATCAGCACCAACTATGGTCGCACCGAGCCGAGCAATGGGTTCACAAAGTAGCCCACCGCCGCAACCAATATCTAGAATACGCAACCCTTCAAGTGGCTTTTCAATTCGGGGATCGCGCCCAAAATGAGCGCATAATTGCTCTTTTACAAACGCGATTCGCGTTGGATTTAACTGGTGCAATGGCCTAAACGGGCCGTTTGGATCCCACCATGTCTCTGCCATGGATGAAAAATGCGCTATTTCATCAGGGTTTACGGATTTGGCCTGTGCAGTGGTGTTTTCAGCTTCCATGGTGCTCTCTACGCATTAAAAATCAAATATTTCCCTAATATATACAAGTCCGCACTTGCTTCAAGCACCTATAAGCATATATGTATTGCGCGGAACAATTTATTTTAGAATATGTAATGTGCCCCGTGCACAATATGAGAATTTTTAATGTCGCGAATAGTTATGAAATTTGGCGGGACGTCTGTTGCTGATCTTGATCGCATCAGAAATGTCGCGCAGCGGGTTAAGAAAGAAGTAGATCAGGGCAACCAGATCGCTGTTTTCGTTTCAGCTATGGCGGGGACTACAGATCAGCTCGTTGGCTGGGTCGAGGAAATTTCACCGCTTCATGATGCGCGCGAATACGATACGGTTGTCTCTGCTGGGGAACAGATTACATCCGGCCTCCTAGCATTGGCGCTTCAGGATATCGGTGTTCCTGCGCGCTCATGGCTTGGCTGGCAAATACCACTTAAAACCAATCAGGTTCATAGCGCCGCTAGGGTAGAGGAAATTGGAACCGAAGCAATTGAAGAGCGCATGAACGGTGGGACCGTCTGTGTGATTGCCGGTTTTCAGGGCATCTCGGCTGATGACAGAATAACAACACTGGGCCGCGGCGGATCTGATACATCCGCAGTTGCGCTTGCTGCAGCATTGGGTGCTGGCCGCTGCGATATATATACTGATGTGGAGGGGGTCTATACCGCTGACCCGCGGATCGTGCCAAGTGCGCAGAAACTTGAAAAAATTACCTATGAAGAAATGCTTGAGATGGCATCGTTGGGTGCGAAAGTGCTGCAAACGCGTTCTGTCGCTATGGCCATGAACCACAAGGTTCGTGTGCAGGTGCTTTCCAGCTTTACAGATAAACCAGGAACCCTGGTGGTTGATGAGGATGAAATTGTGGAAAATCAAGTTGTAAGTGGCATCGCTTATGCCAAAAACGAAGCCCAGGTCACGCTAGTTGGCGTTAAAAACAAACCGGGGATTGCCAGTGATGTTTTCACGCGGCTTGCCGATGGAAATATCAATGTTGATATGATTATTCAAAACGAAACCGAAGATGGGCGCAAAACCGACATTACGTTTACGGTTACAGAAAATGATCTTGAAAAAGCGGAAGAAATATTGAATAGCGCTGACAATATCGATTTCGCAAATTTGATCACCGACAGCAATGTCGCAAAAATCTCAGTGATTGGTGTTGGTATGCGCTCGCATGCCGGCGTCGCCGCGACAATGTTTAAAACGCTCGCTGATCGTGGGATCAATATACAGGTGATTTCAACATCTGAGATCAAGATTAGCGTTCTTATTGAGGCAGAATATACAGAGCTGGCGGTGCGAGCCCTTCACACAGCGTACGGCCTTGACGGCGAATAAAATATAAAAAGTCTGGAATAGATTATGAACACAGAAGGCCTAAAAAAATTAAATCAGCTGTGGAAACGGGGAACCGATTTCCTGGGGACTGAGTACGCTATCCTTGGTGGCGCTATGAGCTGGCTTTCAGAAAGTAATCTGGTCAGTGCCCTGTCTAATGCCGGCGGGTTTGGCGTCATTGCCTGCGGTAGCATGACACCTGACATGCTCTCCAAGGTTATTGAAGAGACACACGCCAAAACCAAGAAACCGTTTGGCGTTAATCTAATCACCATGCATCCGGATATTGATGCGCTCATCGATGTGACCCTTGCAAACAATGTCAAATATGTGGTTCTTGCGGGTGGGATACCGACGGGCGATTCGATAAAGCGCATTAAAGATGGTGGCGCTAAAGTGATTTGTTTTTCACCGGCGCTAATTTTGGCAAAAAAACTTATCCGCAGCGGTGCGGACGCCCTTGTGGTTGAAGGTTCGGAAGCCGGTGGTCATATCGGACCCGTATCAACATCTGTGTTGGCTCAGGAAATACTTCCGCATATAACGGACGTGCCCGTTTTTGTAGCGGGGGGTATTGGCCGCGGTGAAGTTATGGCCTCGTATTTAAAAATGGGTGCTTCTGGTGTTCAGCTTGGAACTATGTTTGTTTGTGCTGAAGAGAGCATAGCACACGAAAATTTTAAGAAAATGTTTATGCGCGGCAATGCCCGTGATGCAACTATATCTGTGCAAATTGACAAACGCTTTCCGGTAATTCCAGTTCGCGCACTCAAAAATGCGGCGTCGGAAGAATTTTTCGATGTTCAACGCGAAGTGATCAATAAATACCAGTCTGGCGAACTTGAAATGGGTGCGGCACAGCTTGAAATAGAACATTATTGGGCGGGTGCCTTGAAACGTGCTGTGATTGATGGTGATGTGGAGCGCGGCTCGGTCATGGCAGGCCAAAGCGTCGGAATGGTAAAAAAGATACAACCTGTTTCCGAAATTATGGCGAATCTGATAGAACAGGCAGCAGAACAACTGGCTTAAACGAAACGAGCCAACTAGGGAGGGCATATTGACCCCCATACAGAGCGCGCCTCGTCTGTTGATGAGGCAGTTACATGAGATAATGGCAAGTGCAGACGAGGCGGAAGTTCGTCTCAATAATGTTGTACACTTGGTTGCAAGCAACATGGTGTCGGAGGTTTGCTCGGCTTATTTCATTCGTGGTGGGGACATTCTCGAACTTTTCGCAACCGAAGGCCTAAAATCAGAAGCGGTGCACAATACCCGATTACGGGTTGGCGAAGGGCTGGTTGGCCTCGTGGCAGCAACGGGAGCATCTCTCAATCTGAGTAATGCTCAAGACCACCCAAAATTCGTCTACCGCCCCGAAACCGGGGAAGAAATTTATAAATCGATGATGGCCGTGCCGATCCTTCGAACTGGTAAAGTCGTTGGCGTGCTTGTTGTTCAAAATCAAGCCAGTCGTCATTATTCGGAAGAAGAGGAAGAAGCGCTGCAAACGGTGGCCATGGTTCTGGCCGAACTGGTTGTCAGCGGGGATCTGATTACGTCTCAGGAACAAAATGACGGCAACATGGACCGGGCGATGGTCTCCAAGTTTGAGGGTACCATATTTGCCGAGGGGTTGGCCGAAGGGGTCGTGGTGATGCATGAGCCGCGCGTCGAAATCACCCAACATCTTTCCGAAGACTATGACGATCAGCTTGAAAAGCTCGCGCAAGGGTTTGAAAGCCTGCTTGCACAAATTGATGAAATCATGTCAGCAGAAGATATTCTTCATCACGGCGAGCACAGAGAAATACTTGATGTTTATAAACTTTTTGCCCGCGATAAAGGGTGGCGCGCCAAAATTGAGACGGCAATTGAAAGTGGCCTGACCGCGGAAGCAGCCGTGGAAAAAATTCAGGTCGAAAATAGATCAAAGATGATGAAGACCGAGGATCCGTACCTCAGAGAACGCCTCAGTGATCTTGATGATCTGGCCAATCGTCTGATCCGCCACCTTATGGGAAAGGCAGGCACTGCCGCTTCAAAGGAGCTTCCAGTGAATGCTGTGGTTGTTGCCCGCAATATGGGGCCTGCGGAACTACTTGAATATGACCGCGAGAAGCTTAAGGCGGTGGTGTTGCAGGAAGGCTCCCATACATCGCATGTGGCAATTGTCGCCCGCGCCCTTGGTATACCGATGCTTGGGCAGATGGAAACAGGGCTTCTTGATGTTGACGAAGGGGTGCAGATAATTGTTCACGGTCTGGACGGTGAAATTTATATTGCGCCACCACCGGAAATTCTTGAAACCTACCGCGATGCCATTTCTTCCAGAGCCAAATTGCTCGCGCGCTACGATAATATGCGCGATAAACCTGTGATCACCAAAGACGGCGTGGAAATAGAATTGGTGATAAATGGTGGCCTCGCTATGGATATCGAAGGTATGCACCGTACGGGTGCTTCAGGGGTTGGGTTGTTTAGAACTGAATTTCAGTTTATGATTAGTGAAACCCTGCCGCGCGTTCATCCGCAAGCGGAATTTTACAAATCGATTATTAATGCAGCAGGGGAAAAGCCTGTTACGTTTAGAACCCTCGATATTGGTGGCGACAAGGAAGTGTCCTTCTTGAAGCGCGACAATGAAGAGAACCCGGCTCTTGGTTGGCGGGCGATCAGAATAGCCCTTGATCGGCCAGCACTCCTTAGATACCAGCTTCGTGCGCTTATTACTGCGGCCGCAGGCACAACGCTTAATGTCATGTTCCCAATGATCACCACCGTTGATGAGTTCAAGCTTGCGAAGGCCATTCTTGAAAAGGAATTGAACCGACATCAACGTAACAATCGACCGATGCCGGTGGATATAAAGGTCGGAACCATGCTTGAGGTACCAAGCTTGGTATGGCAGCTCGAAGAGCTGCTTCCGATTGTGGACTTTATATCAATCGGTAGCAACGATCTGATGCAATTCTTTTATGCTTGCGATCGCGACAACCCGAAACTTAGTAACCGTTATGATACATTGTCACTGCCATCACTGAATATGTTACGTTTCATTGTTGATAAATGTTCTGCTCAAAATGTACCACTTACGCTTTGCGGAGAGATCGGTGGAAGAACCGTTGGCGCTCTTGCTCTGCTCGCTATTGGTTTTAGACGATTATCAATAGCACCCGCCGCAATCGGGCCTGTCAAAATGATGATTCGCAGTCTTAATCTTGGCGAAGTAGAGCAATTCGTGAACGAATTGCTGAGTCGTTCCTCACACAGTATTCGTGATGACCTTAGGGCCTTCGCCCGAGATCATGACGTTAGAATCTGACGATTCAACGCCAATTTCCCTTATAAATACCGCTAGTTGCAGTTTTTTGTTGACTCATTGCATTAATATAATGTTGACTTTAGTTCATTGGGGAAATTAAGAAGTTGTTTGTTTGTGTTAGTGATTAATAAAAACTGAATTCTTTTAACGAATTCATAATCTTATTAGGTCAAAATAAGATCGTGGGAAAATACATTAACCATGCTGCTAAATAACAAGGGGTTATTTAACAAGTAAGACAAAAAGCGGTAAAGCGTCTACGGGCTAGTAAAATTATAAAAAAGTAATAGTAGATGTCTTAAGAGCTGGGAAAAAAAAGTGAACTCGATTTGTACAGAAATTAAATCTGAAGAAACACTCGAAAGTGTCGGAAAGATTTTAAGACAAGCGCGGCAAAAACATAAGGTCAGAGACTTAAATGCTATTGCTGAGGAACTATGCATCAAACCATATTTGCTGGAAGCATTGGAGCAAGGGAAATTCGAATCCTTTCCGTCGTCTTGCTATGCAACGGGCTTCTTGAAAAATTATGCCACCTATCTTGGTCTTGATACCAAAGAAGTTGCGACACGATATGAAGCAGAATATGCTGGTGCAACAGATTGTGTGGTGCTGACATTTCCAGAAGCGGAAAAACACAAAAGTCTTCCAATTAAAAGTGTCGCTGGCATAGCCACGCTTTGTATTGTCCTTTGTGTTGGCGTTTGGACAAATATAGATCGGCTCGACGCGGAAGAAATTCAGGAAGCCTTTGTGCCGCCCAACCTCCATTCTAAAATAGCGCCGGTTAGTGCAAGAGTTGATGAAGCCCCGAAGGCTGTAGCCGTGGATGTTGATGAAGTGCGATTAAAAGCAAATCAGGATGTATGGGTAAGGCTCTCCGAACAGGATGGCACGATTCTTGTAGAAAAAATCCTTGCCAAAGGCGAAGATTTGATTGCGCCGCAGACCCAAGGCCTCAGCCTTATGACAAATAATGCTGCGGCACTCTCAGTTTATGTTGATGGCAAGGTTGTAAATGCGCTTGGTCGTGAGGGTGAAATCATCGAAAATATTGCTTTGGAACAGGAAAAGCTGCTTACGCTATCTATGCTTCGATAATATTTCTTAATAAACTATTTTCCAAATGGCTCACTCCTTGTTATTAAGGGGAATATTTCAGTGTGCTTTGCCCAATTTTTAGCAAAGCGCAAAAACGTATCAGGATATTCAATATGAGCCTTCGTCCCTACCGCGATATTATTCGCCGTAAATGTCGTCAGATCATGGTCGGCAATATTCCTGTTGGCGGCGATGCACCCATCAGTGTCCAATCGATGACCAATACTCTGACCACAGACGTGGCCGCGACGGTGGCGCAAATTCAAGAACTCGAAGATGCGGGGGCCGACATTGTTCGGGTGTCCTGTCCTGATGAAGGATCAACAGCTGCGCTCAAAGAAATTATTGAAAACGTGTCGGTTCCTATTATCGCGGATATTCATTTTCATTATAAACGCGGTATTGAGGCCGCCGAGGCGGGCGCCGCTTGCCTTCGTATTAATCCGGGCAATATAGGCAGCGAGGACCGAGTGAAAGAAGTGGTTGCTGCCGCGAAGGATCATGGATGCTCCATGCGAATTGGTGTAAATGCCGGATCACTTGAAAAGCACCTTCTTGAAAAATATGGCGAACCCTGCCCCGATGCCATGGTGGAAAGTGCGCTTGAGCACGCAAGGATTTTGGAAGATAACGATTTTCATGAATTTAAGATCAGCGTCAAGGCATCAGATGTGTTTCTCGCCGTCGCGGCCTATCAGGGTCTTGCCGATGCCTGCGATTATCCCCTTCATGTGGGCATTACCGAGGCGGGCGGCCTTCGCGCCGGAACAGTGAAATCATCTATTGGAATGGGCATGCTACTTTGGTCCGGTATTGGCGACAGCATTCGTGTTTCACTTTCCGCGGACCCCGTAGAGGAGATAAAAGTAGGTTTTGATATGCTCAAAAGTCTCGATCTTCGTCATCGCGGCGTGCGGATTGTTTCTTGCCCGTCTTGTGCGCGTCAGGCCTACCCGGTGATCAAAACCGTGGAAACATTGGAAAAAAGGCTCGATCATATTGCAACGCCGCTCTCCTTAAGCATCATTGGCTGTGTGGTAAATGGTCCCGGAGAAGCGAAAGAGACCGATATAGGTCTTACCGGCGGTGGCAACGGCAATCATATGGTATATCTTAATGGGGTGACGGATCATAAGATTGACGACGACGGCATAATTGATCATATTGTGGAACTTGTTGAGGCAAAAGCTGCCGAACTAGAGAAAAATAACCAACAAAACTCATAGCGAATTTTTGGGAGAATGAAAGTGGCGCGGCTCCAACCGGTACGCGGAACACACGACATATTAGGTGATAAGTCTTTAAGGTTTCGTACAATCTTCGAGATTTTTAAATCCGTGGCTGAACGATACAGTCATCAGGAAATCGACACACCTATATTTGAATTTACCGAAACGTTTAAAAGAACGCTAGGGGATACGTCGGATGTGGTTACCAAAGAAATGTATACATTCGAAGACCGTGGCGGCGAACAGGTCACACTTCGTCCTGAATTTACCGCCGGAATTGCCCGCGCCTTTATGTCAAATGGCCTTCAGCAATCGGTGCCGTGCAAATTTTACAGTTTTGGTCCAACATTTCGTTATGAGCGTCCGCAAAAAGGTCGCATGCGTCAGTTTCATCAGATGGACGTTGAAATCATTGGCGTTGCTGAGGCGCAGGCAGACATCGAAGTGCTGGCGATCGCTCAGGATCTCTTGAATGAACTGGGAATTGCACAGCATATTAAGCTGGAACTCAATAGCCTTGGTGATCCCGAAAGTCGTGCGGATTACCGTGAAGCATTGGTTAAATATTTCTCTCAATTTAAAAACAAACTGAGCGAAGACAGTGTTACCAGGCTTGAGAAAAACCCCATGCGAATCCTAGACAGTAAAGATGAAGGCGACCGCCTTCTTGTTGAGAGTGCACCGCGCATCGGCGAATATTATAATGACGCCACCAAAGCATTCTTTGCAGAGGTTCGCGGCGGCCTAGAAGATCTTGGTATTGAATATCATATCGATGATCGCTTGGTACGCGGCCTGGATTATTATTGTCATACCGCCTTTGAATTTACCACCGACCAGCTTGGTGCACAGGGTACAGTTCTGGCTGGCGGGCGTTATGATGGCTTGATGGAAATGATGGGCGGCCCGAAAACAGCGGGGATCGGTTGGGCTTCGGGTATGGAGCGGATGGCGGAGTTGATCAG
>CAXBLS010000001.1:0-75318 GCA_963976585.1 uncultured Kordiimonadaceae bacterium | reverse complement strand
ACCATCGCTGATCTTCGCTACAGCGCTGAACCCCACAAAATCCAACCGATCTGGGGGATCAGAATTCATCCGGACACACCGGATGCTCATGTAGACTATCTTGGCTACACACGGCCCAATGGCCGCGCCCTTAATGTAACATGGTCAATGCTCATGGGAACTTATGAGCCCACGCAACAGGAGATGGCGCCTTAGGCCACTAACCACGCATATTGCGAAGACGAAGACGAAGAGCGTTTAGCTTAATAAAACCCTCGGCGTCACGTTGATCATAAACCTCATCTTCTTCGAAGGTCACATGTTCCATGGAATAAAGTGATTTTGGTGACTTACGGCCAACCAATGTTGCGCTACCTTTATAAAGTTTGAGACGCACTGTGCCGTAGACATCTTCCTGGGATTTATCGATCAACGCCTGCATCATTTCGCGCTCAGGCGAATACCAAAAACCATTATAAATGGTTTCTGCGTATTTCGGCATGATCTCGTCCTTGAGGTGCATGGCGCCACTATCAATGGTGATACTTTCCATACCCCGGTGAGCTACCAGAAGGATAGTGCCGCCCGGCGTTTCATAAATGCCGCGGGACTTCATTCCTATGTAACGGTTTTCAAGCAGGTCAAGACGGCCAATACCGTTAATGCGACCAAGCTCGTTAAGCTTAGTAAGGATGGTTGCCGGGCTCATACGCTCGCCGTCAATAGCAACGGCGTCACCCTTTTCAAATTCAACTTCTATATATGTTGGCGTATCCGGTGCGCTTTCTGGTGAATTGATGCGGCCATATACATATTCCGGGCTTTCTTCCCACGGATCTTCCAGAAGCTTTCCTTCAGATGATGTGTGAAGAAGGTTGGCATCTACAGAAAACGGAGCTTCACCACGCTTGTCTTTAGCAATGGGAATTTGATGTTTCTCGGCATAATCGATCAGTTTTTCACGGCTATTCAGATCCCATTCCCGCCACGGCGCTATCACTTTGATATCTGGGTTAAGGGCATAATAACCGAGTTCGAACCTGATCTGGTCATTGCCTTTACCGGTTGCACCGTGACACACAGCTTCTGCACCGACTTGTTTGGCAATTTCAATTTGCCTCTTGGCAATCAGCGGACGGGCGATGGCGGTGCCCAAAAGATAAGTGCCTTCATAAAGGGCATTGGCACGGAACATAGGAAAGACAAAATCACGAACAAATTCTTCGCGAAGATCATCAATAAAAATTTCTTTTACCCCGAACATTTCAGCCTTTTTACGGGCTGGCTCCAGTTCTTCACCCTGACCAAGATCAGCAGTAAAAGTCACCACTTCGCATTCATATTCATCGCGCAACCACTTGAGAATAATGGAGGTATCGAGGCCGCCAGAATAAGCAAGAACAACTTTATTGATAGACATAGATTTTTCCTTGAAAAACACAGTTTCGAATCTTGCCGCGCAGTATAGGCAAAAGCTCCAATGGCGCAAGCCCAGTTTTGATGTTTTTTCAAAAATAATGCAATAATATGCCACTTTAAACAAAGATTATGTGTAATAATGCAAATAAAACGAATATTATTCGTTATTTATGGAGTGCATAGCCCCCACACGGCCAGTGCTATTCAGCTATCCGTTTTTCCATGGATGGTTCCATGACTTCTGCCTAACTCGATTGGAGTAAACTGAACTCTATTTTGTTTCTAGAAATCCATTAATCGCCGATTGCCAACCCTTTATCCAATTTGCAAAATATTCTTCATCCATGGTTTTTACATAGTCATTGCCCGCTTCTGATATGCCGGTGATATCATAGCGCACCTTTACTTTGCTCATCCCATCATTACGCATTATGAGCTCGACATTGATCAGGGACATATCAGAAAGCGGTTTCATCCGTGCGTAGCTCACCTTATGATTTTTGGCATCGTAAGACGTCATCATCCAAAATGTAATTTCATGCTCTTCCTCATCCTCGACCGCCTCACCGTCGGACATATTATTATGCGTCCAGAATGACAGACCCATTATTGGCGTACCGTCCCCTTTAAAAAACAATGGTTCAAAACCGGCTTCCCACTGCGCCTCCCCAACTGGTGTAAATAAGTAAAAGGCTTCATCAATGGGGGCGTTCACATCAAATTCAAACTCTCTGGAAACGACCTCACCAACATGACCATGTAGCTGGCTATAAAGCTGCGTTCCCACATCATTATTTAACTGGGCATGAGCAGTTATTGATCCCGTTAAAAAAACAAATATGAGAACATAAATCAATTTCATAAGACGTGGTTTAATCATCGGAAGACCTTTACAAATAGTATCAAATAATGTTATATTGGTAACATGTTACCATTTACCTTAAAGATGACAAGGAAATTTTGATGAACGTCGCCAAACGCAAAATTGAACGCACTCAGACAGGTGTAAGAATTGAAAAAAATATCTTGAAAGTGCTAAAGGCTCTTGCCTCACATAAAGATATGAGCCTTGGTGATCTTATAGAAGGCATCGTCCTTCATAATTTCGAAGGCAAAACACCCTTTGGCGCGGAAACCTTAGACTTCATCGACGCTATGCGCAAAGCTTACGGCTTGAAGCTCACCGCAGAAGACAGTCACAAACTAGAAGAGAATGAATAGACTGTCACCTGATACTCTTAAATTTTGATCTACCCTCTTAATTGACAAGAATAATATTGATCATTATCGTTGCTTCCCAATACTCAAGTATTTTTCACTCAATCATAAAAAAGCGGGAATAACATGTTTATCAAATCACTTAGCCTTAAAACCACATTACTCTGCAGCGCGCTCGTGCTAACCGCTTGCGATAATGCGTCAGAAACCTCTCAGCCATCCGAAGAAACGGAACAGGCCGCAGTAGCAGAAACTGAGCAGGTAGGCATGGAGACCGAAGAGGCAATGATCCAACGCGCTATGGAAATTCATGAGCGGGTTATCACTCTTGACACTCATGATGATATTGATGTTTCTAATTTCACCGACGACCTTAACTACACCATGGATACGGATAGTCAGGTCAACCTCCCTAAAATGATAGCGGGCGGTCTTGATGTTGCGTTTTTCATCGTCTTTACTGGACAGGGTGAGCTTAACGAAGAAGGTTACGCCAAAGCGTACGACAATGCGATGGCAAAGTTTAATGCCATTCACTGGCTAACCGAAGAAAAAGCACCCGACCAGATCGGCCTTGCGCTCACGTCCGATGATGTGCGGCGACTTGACGCCGAAGGTAAAAAGGTCGCCATGATCGGCATCGAAAATGCGTACCCGGTTGGTGAAGATCTCAGTAATATTAAAAAGTTTGCTGACCTTGGTGCGCGGTACATGTCCCTCGCCCATAACGGCCATAGTCAATTTGCAGATTCGAATACCGGCGAACGCGTGGACGAAAACGGAGAGCCCACCGAACCGTGGCTTTATAACGGCTTAAGTGACCTTGGTAAGGAAGCGATTGGGTTGATGAATAAATACGGCATCATGATTGATTTATCACACCCTTCAAAAGCGTCTAATTTGCAAGCGATCGCTCTTTCCAAAGCGCCGGTTATCGCTTCTCATTCATCCGCACGGTCACTCAGCCCAGCCGTAAGCCGCAATCTTGAGGACGAAGTATTGCTGGCCATAAAAGAAAATGGTGGTGTCGTGCAAACCGTTGCCTTTGCCAGCTATCTTGACCTTGACAAACATAACGCCAGCCAAGCCGTGGCAAAAGCCCTTTACGCGGAAATTGCGGCGGACATTGGTTTTGAAGTTGTAAGTTTCGGTGAAGTGAGGGGCATGCCAGAACAAGAACAGGCAGCCTATATCGCAAACTACCGAGAGATGCTTAAACGCGCCGAGCCACGAATGGAAGCTGAAGTCTACCCAATTGCACCGCCGGTTGACGTCAAGGATTTCGTCGATCACATTGATTATATTGTCAATCTTATCGGCATTGACCATGTCGGCATCGCCTCCGACTTTGACGGTGGCGGCGGCATTTATGGCTGGAACAGTGCTGCAGAAACCCACAACGTGACCATAGAACTCGTCCGTCGCGGCTACACCGAAGATCAGATCGCAGCTTTGTGGAGCGGCAATCTGCTGCGTGCACTCGACGAAGTTCAAGCCGTTTCGCGGGAATTGCTCGCGGCGGAGTAAATATATTTCAATGGTGATTACATACCTTTTGCGGTCACATTAACATTGAATAGCGGGCTCAGATCAATCAGTTGCCGCTGAGCCCATTTTTGTAAATATTGAATAACCGCCTTCGACCCAAAGTCGACATTCGTTACAGAAAAACAAGCCATTTTTGAACTGTGGAATTCTCCATAACATCAAGCTGATTACAAAAGAATGATTACATTTGTTAACCTAGACTTTTAAGCGCCGCATTCCAGTTATCAAGTGCTTTCGTCAATAAAGCCCGCGGCACACCAATATTCATCCTCATAAATCCTTCGGCACCAATACCGTACGAGCTTCCCGGTTGAATGTGGATGCGAGCATTTCTTGCTATCCACTCCTGCATGCACATTTCTGGTGTTACACGGCGGTGATTACCCTCGTCGCGCCATTTATCATGAAGTGCACGAACCTGTTCTGGGCTCGCAACTTTTTCTTTTAAGCCGTTACAATCAAACCATGCTAGATAAAGCCCATCTGGTTTTTGAAATGTCACACCCGGCATCTCTCCCGGCCGGTTACAATATTCGACAATATAATTGTGGCTTTGATCAAGATACTCATTCACATCATCAACCCACTGCGCCCCCTCGCGAAACGCCGTTTCTGCGGCGAGAACACCAAATGTGTTGACCCCCTCTTCATGACCACCACCTATCATAGTTGCATTCATCAGGTCTTCATTTTGTGTGAAGAAATATGCGACACGGAGGCAGGCATGACCGAACGTTTTGGACGGCGAACGATAAGTAATGCTGCTTTCAGCATATTTGTCACCAAGCGAAGCATAAGGAATAAACTTGGCACCTTTGTTGGGGAAATCAAAATGAATTTCATCAGAAAGGACGGTAACGCCGCGCTCGATACAAACATCGCCCAGCGCCATCATTTCTTCTGCTGACCAAAATTCACCAGACGGGTTATTAGGATTACAAAGTACAACACATTTAGTTTCATAATCAAGGCGACTTTTTAAATCCTCAAGATCAAAAGTCCAACGATCACCGGCCCGCTTCATTGGACTCATTTCAACCCGCATACCCGCTTTATTAATTGCCCCGCGAAATCCACTATAGGTAGGAGTAAGAAGAATGACTTTACCTTTATGCGGATTTATACCCCGCATGGACGACACCATGCCCGGCTTTAGAGCTGATGATGTTCTGATCCACTCTTTTTTGACGACCTGACCATAGCGTTCCATGTTCCAATCAATGATTGCCTGATAGAAACTATCGGGTGTGGGCTCATAGCCATAATTCTCATATTCAGCACGCTTTTTTAATGCGTCAACAACGGCTGGAAGTTGCTTAAAATCGAGATCTGCGGTGCCCATAGCAACATCGATATTGTCACGACCATAAGCGTTATAAGCCGCTATCCATTTTCGGCTGTTCTGCCGCGTAAACACCTCATCAAAATCATAGCCCTTGCCTGACATGGCAGTTGATTGTCCAAGAGCCTGCGCAGTGCCCGACCCCGCCGCTGTTGCCAGCGCAGATAGACCGAGCCCTTTCATAAAACCACGGCGCCCCATTTTGAAAATATTCTTCAATTTTTCCTCCCTTACATTGATGCTATATATTAGATACATGAATTTAACATGGGAGGCCAAAAATACAAAATAGTTTATGCTCTTCAAAATAGGCGGTTTCCCGGGAATTGGTATTGCGGCAATTAACTAAATTGGCCCTAGATACATTCCCAGATACTAGCTTGACTTTGATAGCGCGCTTTCCTAGTCTGTTTAATTTCAGGCTTGGGTTAATCATTATGTGTTTCTCTGCTTCTGCCAGCTTCACCGCAAGTGCGGTACTGACTGCAACCGGGGCCTTGAGCGTTCGTCGCGCGGCGCAACTCAAAGGTGGTATCGGCTTGCTATCACTCTCCACATTCCCCGTATTTTTCGGTATACAACAAGGATTTGAAGGCTTGGTTTGGCTGGGCATGAGTGAAACAATCTCGACGTCCTTGCGCGATGTCGCTGCGCTCGGTTTTATGTTTTTTGCTTTCTTATTCTGGCCGATAGCCAGTCCAGTCACAGGTTACTTGATAGAAACTCAACCTGTTCGCAAAAAAATATTTCTGTTTTTAATTCCAACCGGCATTGCCGTCGGAGCCTACCTCACATATTTCACTCTGATTAATTTTAAGGCACCCATCGCCCCAACACATTGGGGCAGCCACCTCTCCTATCTTATTGATGCCCGTCTAATAGACCATAGTGAATATGTCTACTTCTTCACTGCTTGTGCTCCGCTAGTCTTTTCTTCAAATCGGATCGCGTTCCGTTTCGGATGTGCCCTCGCGGCATCTTTCGCAATCACCATGATTGGTTTTCAACTCACCACGTTACCCTCTATCTGGTGTTTTTTCGCTTCAATCTGTAGCCTGATCATTGTCATAGAGCTTTACCAGACAAAGACCAAAGAGACTAAAATCAAGGAGGTCAGATACAATTGAACCATCTTTTATCATGCCCGAGGATGATGGTTGGATGGTTTGTCCTATACATATTGAGGATCATGTAATTACTTTATCTCAGTATATCGTAATAGCATATCTTCCAAAGTGACTAGCCCAATCGCTACGTCATCTTCAATTATAAGCGCACGGAATACGTCAAATTTCAATAACAGGCGAATGGCATAACGAACATTCATATTTGCCCTGATTGACAACACCGGTTTTTGCATAACCTGATAGGCACTTATCCGTTCTGGTTCTTTATCAGGAACAACAACTTCTTTTGCAATATCCCTGGCTGTGAGCAGGCCATATTCATCACTGTCATTTCTGCGGTTAATGACAAGTGAACTGGTTTCGTTCTTGCGCATTATGCCCAGTGCATTTGAAATAGTTGTTAAGCCATCAATCATGATTAATTTTTCTGACATAACGTCTTTTACAGTTTCGTGTTTAATTTCGGTCATAGCTGTTCCTCGATTTCATCCTGAATAGTGGAAAGCTGGCTTTCCAGCCCCACAACATCCTCAATATCCAATTGCAGAGCAACGCCTGCGCCGTGCGAGTTTTTAAAATTACTAACCTCTGAGATTGCTTCCAGAATTGTTTTGCTCATATGTTCTTCAACAATAAATAGGGCAACATCAACTTGCCCTTCAACCGTCACGCCAAAGAAGCTCTTTGACGGGGCCAGTCCTTCACCGCGGGCGCTGGTAATTACCGTTGCACCAGTTGCCCCTAGTTCGCGTGCCGCTGATATGACCTTATCTGTATTTTCATCAGCGATCATTGCGACAATTAATTTGAATTTCATAACGCGATCCTTTCCTTACGTGATTGAATATATTGTGATATTTGCGCGTATCCCATAACCGTTATCATTGGAAACAAGCTGGCCAGTGCGATCAAGCCAAAACCATCCACGAGTGGGCTACGCCCTGGTACCGTCGACGCGAGCCCCAAGCCCAATGCCGTCACAAGTGGTACTGTTACCGTTGACGTGGTTACCCCACCGCTATCATATGCAAGCGGGACAATCATTTTGGGCGCAAAAATTGTTTGGACGATGACTATCAGATAACCCGCCATCATATAGTAAGCCAGCGACGTGCCCGTCACAATACGAAATGCGCCAAGGGCTATCGACACGGCAACGCCAACCGCAACAGCAATCCGTAAGCCCCATGGCTTTAATGCCCCACCTGATGTTTCATTGGCCTTGATTGAAACAGCGATTAAAGATGGTTCTGCCACGGTCGTTGAAAAACCTATTGCTGCAGCAAATATATAAACCCAATAATATTGCCACCATTCTATGAATTGGCCCTCGGTGCCTCTGCCGCCAGTGATGAAAGCTGGATCCGTGAGCTGTTTGGCCATAAGATCGCCAAGCGGGAATAAGGCCTGTTCAAGCCCTATTAAAAATAAGGCAAGACCTGAAATAACATAAATAAAACCAACGATTACTTTTTTCAGATTTGGAACTGGTGTTTTTAATACAAAAGTTTGAAAAAAGATCAATAAGACACCGATTGGAGCCACATCCCGCACGGTGGTCAAAAAAGTCATGACGATTTTTTCAATTAGTTCTTCCATTAAATAATAATCCCATACATGAGTACAAACCCGATAGGAAACAGGCTGGCAAGTGCGATAAGTCCAAATCCATCTATCATCGGATTGCGTCCTTTGATAACAGTCGATAATCCAATACCGAGAGCGGTTACAAGCGGCACAGTAATGGTTGATGTAGTCACCCCACCGCTATCATAAGCGACACCAATAATGCTTTCTGGCGCGAATTGCGTAAGAACAACAATCATCAGATAGCCCCCGATGATAATATACTGGAGCGGCCAGCCTTTAATAATCCTGAGAACACCAACAATAATAGCGACGCCAACGGATATAGCGACAGTCATGCGCAATCCAAAGGCGTATGAGCTTTGCGCATCATCTGTTGCTTCAATCATACCTGCGGAAGCTGTTATTCTCGCCGCCTCCTGACTTACGGCGATAAGGGCAGGTTCAGCGACTGTGGTGCCAAAGCCAAGGGCAAATGAAAAAATAATCAACCAGGGAACACTGCCTTTACGCACCAAAGCGCCAGCCATATTTTCCCCAAGCGGGAACAAGCTGAGTTCAAGCCCCTGTATAAAAAGTGCAAGGCCGATGACGACAGCAATCATGCCGCCCGCTATTTTCATTGGTTCAGGAAAAGGTTGCTGTAGGACAATGAGCTGGAAAAAGAGAACAACACCCACGATCGGGGCAAGATCCCTTAAAGCATCAACTAACGTTTTATAAAACTGCTGCATTTACTTCTCATTGTTTCACCTTAATGCCTCAGCATAATACATTAAAAGATAAGCAGACTTGATATTTGTCAATAAAGTTAACTATATCCCATTGACAGCGACTATAATTAACATTTCCTAGTTTTAAATATACAGCCTACAAACGTTCGTTCGCATCCTTGTTCGCATCTACCGTTTGGTAAATCTCACTACCCTCATTCTTGAACTTCTCCGACATTTCCGCCATGCCGCTGTTGGCGAAGTCGCGGACTTCTTGGCTGATTTTCATGGAGCAGAATTTGGGGCCACACATGGAGCAGAAATGCGCTACTTTATGTGCTTCTTTGGGCAGGGTTTGGTCGTGATATTCGCGTGCTTTTTCTGGATCGAGGCCGATGTTGAACTGGTCTATCCACCTAAACTCAAAGCGTGCGCGGCTCATGGCATCGTCGCGAAGTTGTGCGCCGGGGTGTCCTTTGGCAAGGTCGGCGGCGTGGGCGGCGATTTTATAGGTGATGACACCAGTTTTAACATCGTCGCGGTTAGGAAGTCCGAGATGTTCTTTCGGGGTCACGTAGCACAGCATGGCGCAACCGAACCATCCGATCATGGCGGCACCGATACCACTGGTGATATGATCATAGCCCGGTGCGATGTCAGTGGTTAGCGGGCCGAGCGTATAAAAAGGTGCTTCGTGGCATTCTTTTAGTTGCTTATCCATGTTAATTTTGATCTTATTCATAGGCACATGGCCAGGCCCTTCAATCATTACCTGAACACCTTTGGCCCAGGCAATTTTGGTGAGCTCACCAAGTGTTTCAAGCTCAGCAAACTGCGCTTCGTCGTTTGCATCAGCGATACTCCCCGGACGCAGGCCATCACCGAGGGAGAAGCTAACATCATAAGCGGCCATAATGTCGCAGATGTCCTCGAAATGCTCATAAAGGAAGCTTTCCTTATGATGCGCGAGGCACCATTTGGCCATGATCGATCCACCGCGGCTTACAATACCAGTGACGCGCTTGGCGGTCATTGGCACGTATCTGAGCAGCACACCGGCATGGATGGTGAAATAATCAACCCCCTGCTCGGCTTGTTCAATCAGTGTATCGCGGTACACTTCCCAAGTCAGGTCTTCGGCGACGCCGTCAACTTTTTCAAGGGCCTGATATATGGGAACCGTACCGATCGGAACTGGAGAGTTGCGGATGATCCATTCGCGGGTGTTATGAATATTTCGTCCGGTGGATAAATCCATGACGTTATCGGCTCCCCAGCGGGTCGCCCAGACCATCTTGTCCACTTCTTCGGCGACCGATGATGTAACGGCGGAATTGCCAATATTGGCATTAATTTTTACCTGAAAATTGCGGCCAATGATCATTGGTTCTGCTTCAGGGTGGTTTATGTTGCGCGGGATGATGGCGCGGCCGGCGGCGATTTCACTGCGCACAAATTCCGGCGTGATCTGATCCGGGATATTGGCCCCGAAGCTTTCGGCATATTCATCGCGCTTATAATCATTGCCCATCTCGGCGCGGGACATATTTTCGCGGATGGCGATAAATTCCATCTCTTTGGTGATGATGCCGTCTTTGGCATATTGATACTGCGTCACCACCTTGCCTGGTTTTGCACGCAACGGGTTGTTTTTTACCGGAAATTCGCGGGCGAGAAACTTTCCGCTGGCGTTACCATTATCTTCGGGCTTCATATCGCGGCCCTCATATTCTTCCACATCGCCGCGCTCGTGAGCCCATTTTTGCTTATCTCTTGCAAGACCGGAATCAATATCAATTTTCACATTTTCGTCGGTGTATGGCCCAGACGTATCATAAACTCGCAGGTCTTTTTCGCCTGATGACGGATCAAGTGCGATGGAACGCATCGGCACCTGGATAGAAGGGTCGGTTCCTTCCACATAAATTTTAGTTGACGCAGGAAGCGGACCAGTGGTGACTTCCATCTTTTCAATTTTCGTTTCAACGTTCATAACAAGGATCTCCATAAATTTTAACAGGAGACCCGGGAACTAGCGGTAACGGTTTTAGAATTTTTTAGATTCCTTCCCTCCGCCGGAATAACCCGGATCAGGTTCTAAGGGTTACTATGCTTTTAGTATAGAATCTCAGTCTCAAAGACTCCCCTAGGAATAGAGATTAGGTTAAACAGTTTGGCCATAAATACAAGCGAAATATATATTGGAAATACTGAATAGATCGCTGTATAAGATGGCTCATGGAAATAGAAATCAATCAACTGAGCAGTACCTTAAAAAAAGGGCAGCGATTACTTGGGCTTGACCTTGGATCAAAGACAATCGGCATCGCGCTCTCCGATATCATGCGCACCGTGGCGACGCCGATGGAAACGATCCGCAGGACCAAATTCACCAAGGATGCGGAGCGCCTTCTTAATATAATTGCCGAGCAAAATGTCGGAGGCTTGGTTCTTGGCCTTCCTAAAAATATGGACGGCAGTGAAGGCCCGCGCTGCCAATCAACACGCCAGTTCGCAAAAAACATGGCCGAAAAAACCGATATCGCCATTTGTTTCTGGGATGAACGACTTTCAACCATCGCCGTGACACGAACATTGCTGGAGGCCGACACCAGTCGCAAACGCCGCGACGAACTTGTCGATAAAATGGCGGCATCCTATATTTTACAAGGAGTTCTTGATAATTTATCGCGGAATTAGGAAATCAACAAATCACTTGCCCTCAGCCCCGATTACATCTATATACTTGATTTTCAGAACCTTATAAAACCGCACAATTAAGGACTGAATATGTCAGCATCCGAAGCTTCGTTCCCACATCACCATCTTCTTGGTATTGAAGGCCTTAAAGAGGATGAAATCACCCAGATTCTTGATCTTTCCGATCAGTATGTGGAACAGAACCGGCGAACAAATAAGAAAAAAGACCTGCTTGAAGGTCTGACCCAGATCAACCTATTCTTTGAAAATTCCACCCGAACCCGTATGTCATTTGAACTTGCAGGCAAAAGGCTGGGCGCCGACGTTATTAATATGTCCACGTCGACATCATCCATCAAAAAAGGTGAAACTCTGATCGATACCGCATCAACACTTAATGCTATGCGGCCGGACTTGCTGGTGGTTCGTCATGGATCATCGGGTGCTGTTAAGCTACTGTCCCGTAAAGTTGATTGCGCGGTCATCAATGCCGGTGACGGCAAACACGAGCATCCAACACAAGCGCTGCTTGATGCCCTGACCATACGCAGGCGCAAAGGGCGGATCGCACGGCTCACTGTCGCCATCTGCGGCGACGTTCTTCATAGCCGGGTCGCGCGGTCAAACATCCATCTTCTGAATATTATGGGGGCACGTGTACGACTTATCGGCCCGCCGACGTTGATTCCGGCAGGCGCCGAGAAGCTTGGCGCGGAAGTTTTTTATGATATGGAAGAAGGCTTAAAAGACTGCGACATTGTCATGATGCTGCGCTTACAGACAGAACGTATGCACGGCGGATATTTCCCGACAGTGAGCGAATATTTCTCCCTTTACGGCCTTGATTATGAAAAGCTGGAAAATGCCAAGGAAGACGCACTTATTATGCATCCTGGTCCCATGAACCGCGGCGTTGAAATTGACGCGGCGGTCGCAGATGACCTGACCCGCAGCGCCATACAAGAACAAGTGGAAATGGGGGTAGCCGTGAGAATGGCCTGCCTTGATCTGCTGACAAGGTCAAAAAGAGGAGGCGACCAATGAGCAAACTGATCCTCTATAAAAATGCCCGACTACTCGACCCTGCTAGCGGCCTGGATATCAAAGGGGACCTTCTGACAAAAAACAGTAAAATCGCTGCCCTCGGTGAGAAAATAGATGCTCCTGATGGCGCAGAGATCATTGACCTTAAAGGAAACTGCCTGTGTCCGGGCCTCATCGACATGCGCGTTTTTGTCGGTATTCCAGGTGCCGATTATAAAGACACCATTGAAAATACCGGAGACGCCGCCGCAGCTGGCGGTGTGACCACAGTTTGCGTGCAGCCAAATACCGATCCGATTATCGATAGTATCCCACATATCGAATATCTTGCCATCCGTGCCAAAAATGCTCTGGTCAATTTTATTGCCATGCCAGCAGTGACCAAGCAGCTTGAGGGCAAGGAAATGACAGAAATTGGACTGATGGCCAAAGCAGGATACAAGGCTTTTACCGATTGCAGCAGCACAATTGAAAATGCAGCGATCATGAACCGTATTTTTAAATATGCGGCCGCCTTTGATGCTCTGATTGTCCCTCACCTTGCCGAGCCAAGCCTTGCAAGGAATGGCTGCATGAACGCAGGCGACCTGGCAACCAGGCTGGGTCTGCCCGGCATTCCAACCGCTGCGGAAACCATCATCCTAGAACGTGACATGCGGCTTCTTAAATCTTCCAATTGTCGCTACCACGCCTCACAGATCACTTGCGCAGATAGTATTGACATCCTTCAAAAAGCCAAAGATGATGGTCTTAGGGTTACGGCCGGTGTTGCGGTGCCCCATCTTTCACTCAATGAATATGCCATTGAAGATTACCGTACATTTACAAAGTTATCGCCGCCCCTTCGCGGTGAAGATGACAGGGTCGCTGTAATTAAAGCCTTAAAAGATGGCACCATCGACGTTATTGTCAGCGGGCATGATCCGGAGGACCCAGAAAGCAAACGGGTGCCGTTTGAGCAGGCAGAAGCAGGAGTGATCGGACTTGAAACACTCCTCAATGTTTGCCTTGAAATGCATCATAATGGTAGTCTCGATCTTCTCAATATCCTATCTAAATTGACATCTAACCCAGCCAAAATCATGGGCCTAGACAGCGGCCGCCTCAAAATTGGGGCGCCGGCAGATCTATGTATTTTTGATTTGAATGCCCCCTACAGAATTGACGCGGAAAAAATGGTCAGCATTACCAAAAACACCTGTTTTGACGGAAGACCCGTGCAAGGCCGCGTCATCAAAACCGTGGTCGGCGGCGAAAGCGTTTATGATTATGGTGGCTGATCATTCGATTATTTTAATTCTGGCTACTCTTATTGGCGGATATATACTCGGTTCAATACCTTTTGGCCTTGTGTTGACACGGCTCGCCGGTCTCGGTGATATCCGAAAAATCGGTTCAGGCAATATCGGCGCAACAAACGTACTGCGCACAGGAAATAAATTTCTCGCCCTGCTCACTTTGATACTGGATATCGGAAAGGGAGCCGCAGCAGTCCTTGTCGCCGAATATTTCTATCCCGGGCTTGGCCTTTATGCTGGTGGTGGTGCATTTCTTGGGCACCTTTACTCGATTTTTCTTAAATTTACCGGTGGCAAGGGCGTCGCAACTTTCCTTGGCATTATGATTGCCTTAAATCCGCTCTCGGGCCTCGCATGCTGTGCCACATGGTTAATTTCGGCGCTTCTGTTTAGAATATCTTCCCTGTCAGCGCTTATCGCTGCTCTCTCCTCCCCCCTATTCGGATATTATTTTTCTGAGATAAATCTTGCAATTCTTGCGAGTATATTGTGTATTCTAATACTACTAAAACATAAAGAAAATATCAAACGACTGTTAGCTGGCACAGAACCAAGGATTGGCAAAAAGTAAGCAAGGGGGGCATTTTACGATGAGTATTTCAGCAGAGGCGCTCTCTCAGGCCGAAAAGATTGCTCGCCTTCGTTTAATTCGTACTGAAAATGTTGGACCCGTTACCTTCAAACAACTGATCAACAGATATAAAACGGCTGAACGTGCCATAGAAATATTGCCTGAACTCGCAAAACGAGGCGGGCGGAAAAAGCCGCTCGTGGCTTGCCCCATGAGCAAAATTAATAAAGAACTCGAAGATCTCGATAAACATGATGGTACGCTTATCGTACTGGGTGACACGCTTTATCCCACCCCCCTCGCGGTTACCGAGGATGCACCACCGGTTATGATGGCGCTCGGCCACATTCATCTACTTGAAAAAAGTAGTTTCGCCATTGTTGGTGCTAGAAATGCGTCTGTGGTGGGGCTCAAGGTCGCAACATCATTTGCAACAAAGCTTGGCCAAGTAGGATATGTCATCAGCTCCGGTATGGCCCGCGGCATCGATGCTGCCGCCCACCGTGGTGCCATGACCACGGGCACAATCGCTGTGCTTGCGGGTGGTGCAGACGTCATATACCCGCGCGAAAACACAGATGTTTATAAATCCATCAAAGAAACCGGGCTTATTTTATCCGAAATGCCCTTTGGCACCCAGCCGCAAGCGAGACATTTTCCAAGACGTAATAGAATTATTTCCGGCCTTGCTCTTGGTGTTCTTGTGGTTGAAGCAACTCATAAGTCCGGCACCCTAATCACCGCGCGCCTTGCTTCAGAACAAGGAAGAGAAGTATTTGCAATACCCGGCTCTCCACTTGATCCACGTTCAAAGGGGCCAAACAGCCTCATCAAGCAGGGAGCACAACTAACAGAATCAATTGACGACATCGTTGAGGTTTTGGCTCTCATGGACGAGCGCGGCATATCCGAGCCCCAATATGATATGTTTCATATTTCCGCCACTGACACCGAACGTTCACCCGGCCTGGATGATGATTTAAGCAAAGCCTACACCCTCATTAAGGAAAAATTAAGCCATACTGCTATAGCTATAGATGACCTAATAAGGCTAACGGAATTAAATACTTCCGTGGTTCAGACGGTACTTTTGGAGCTCGAACTGGCAGGAGAAATTACCCGTCATGCAGGAAACAGGGTATCTTTTTGTTAAAACATTCTGTAAAAGCCCCCTGAAGAAAAAATAAATATGACGATTCTAGTGGTGAATAATAAGCAATGAAAACCGTAATTGTTGAATCCCCGGCGAAAGCCAAGACAATAAATAAATATCTCGGCAAAGATTATAAAGTCCTTGCAAGCTTCGGTCACATCCGCGATCTGCCTTCGAAGGACGGATCGGTTGATACCGATAATGATTTTGCAATGACATGGGAAGTCGATAGCGATAGCAAGAAACGCATTAAAGATATCGCCGATAGCACCAAAAATTCAGAAGAACTGATCCTCGCGACCGACCCGGACCGCGAAGGTGAGGCTATTTCCTGGCACGTGCTCGAAGTACTTAAAGCGCGCCGCGGTGTTATGAAAGACGTTGCTGTTAAACGCGTTGTATTCAATGAAATCACCAAATCCGCCATTTTAAAAGCCATGGAAGAGCCACGCGATGTGGATATTGAAATGGTTGAAGCTTATCTGGCACGTCGTGCTCTTGATTATCTGGTGGGTTTCAATCTGTCACCCGTTCTTTGGCGCAAATTACCTGGTTCAAAATCTGCTGGGCGTGTTCAATCCGTTGCGCTACGGCTTATTTGTGAACGTGAACTTGAAATTGAAAAATTCAGATCGGACGAATATTGGTCAATTGAAGCCAATCTTAAAAATTCTGCCTCGAAATCATTTTCAGCAAGGCTAACAACGCTTGCTGGAGAAAAACTCAAAAAATTCAGCTTAAATAACGAAGAATTGGCAACGGCCGCCAAACAATCGGTTGAGGCTGCTGACTTTACCGTCAAGAATGTGGAAAGCAAGCCAGCGAAACGTCATCCTGCCGCGCCGTTTACCACATCGACTTTGCAGCAGGAAGCATCACGTAAGCTTGGCTTTAATGCGCAACGTACAATGAGGACTGCCCAGAAACTATATGAAGGTATTGACATAAATGGTGAGACTACTGGTCTTATTACCTATATGCGTACCGACGGCGTAAACATTGCCGGTGAAGCCATCGCAAGTGCCCGTTCCGTGATCGGTAGTAAGTATGGGGATCGGTATGTTCCGGCAAAACCGAAGTTTTACAAGAATAAATCCAAAAACGCTCAGGAAGCCCATGAGGCCGTGCGCCCAACTGACCTTGCCAGACTACCAGAATCGGTCGCGAACAGGCTTGATGATGATCAAAGACGTCTTTACGAACTAATCTGGAAGCGGACCATCGCCAGTCAGATGGCTGAGGCTCAAATGGAAAGGACCACCGCTGATATTGTGTCAAGCGACGGCCAGATAACCTTGAGGGCAACTGGTACCGTGCAAGTGTTTGACGGCTTCCTCACACTTTACCAGGAAGGCCAGGACGACAGCAAAGATGACGACGAAAAACGTCTGCCAAAACTGACAAATAACGAAAGCGTCAACAAAGATAAAATTGAGGCAAATCAACACTTTACTGAGCCGCCCCCTCGTTTCACCGAAGCGAGCCTCGTTAAAAGAATGGAAGAACTTGGTATTGGACGCCCATCCACGTACGCCTCTATTCTAACCGTACTTCGTGACCGCAATTATGTGGTGATGGATAAAAACCGTTTTGTACCTGAAGGTAAAGGACGGGTGGTAACATCATTCCTAGAAAGCTATTTCAATAAATATGTACAGTATGATTTTACGGCCGATCTAGAAGCCGAACTCGACAAGGTATCTGACGGCAAAGTTCCTTGGAAAGAAGTTCTTGCCAATTTCTGGCTAGATTTCAGTAACGCCATCGACGGTACAAAAGATCTCAGGGTCTCGGAAGTTCTTGATGTTATCACGGATGCGCTTGCACCGTTCATTTTTCCAGAGCGAGAAGATGGATCCGACCCGCGAAGCTGTCCAAAATGTAAAGAAGGTGGCCTAAGTGTCAAAACCGGTAAATTCGGTGCATTTATTGGCTGTGAAAATTATCCAACCTGTAACTACACGCGTCAAATTCAGAACGGCGACGAAGGCGGAGCGGAAGAAGACGGTCCGAAAACACTCGGCATTGATCCGGCAACAGGCATGGAAGTGACGTTGAGAACGGGCCGATTTGGCCCTTATATCCAGCTTGGCGAGCCCGTTGAAAAAGAAAAACCGAAACGCGCTTCAATCCCTAAAGGCATGACCGCTGAGAGCATAGATTTTGAGCGCGCCATGAAACTTCTTGCCCTGCCTCGCGACGTTGGTATTCACCCGGAAGATGGCAAAATCATTAAAGCAGCCATTGGTCGTTACGGACCCTACGTTTCACACAGTGGCGTCTTTGCCAGCCTTAAAGATCCTGAAGATGTCTTTACCATCGGCATCAACCATGCTGTGACCCTATTAGCGGAAGCAGTGGCGAAACGCGGTAAGGCCGCTGAACCGATCAAAGATCTTGGTGAACATCCGGACGGCGATGGAAATATCCTCGTCATGGACGGACGTTATGGCCCTTACGTAAAATATAAACGCATCAACGCGACAATTCCTAAGGATAAAGATCCAAAAAGTGTCACCGTTGAGGAAGCGTTGGAACTCATTAAAGCACGCGCTGCAAAAGGTAAAAAACCGAGAGCCGCTGCAAAAAAGAAAGCAAAAGCCAAACCGAAGGCAAAGCCCAAAGCAAAGCCTAAGGCAAAAGCTAAATAAGAG
The DNA here is from genome assembly GCA_963976585.1 of uncultured Kordiimonadaceae bacterium. GTDB lineage: Bacteria > Pseudomonadota > Alphaproteobacteria > Sphingomonadales > Emcibacteraceae > Pseudemcibacter. The sequence goes on along the minus strand of CAXBLS010000001.1, from coordinate 56,965 downwards.
ATAGAATGACAAAAAACAAAGCCCCATTTCCTGATGAAAAACAAATACTCGAATTCATCCGGGAAAACCCTGGGCGCGCGTCTAAACGCGAAATTACCCGAGCCTTTCAAATAAAAGGCGAAGAAAAAATAAAACTTAAAAAAATGCTGCGCAAGATGACCTTGGACGGCAACCTCGAAAAACCCCATAAATCTAGACTACATGCTGCGGGTGACCTGCCGCCTGTTCTTGTTGTTGAAATAAATGGTATAGACCGTTTCGGTGACCTGACAGCGAAGCCAGTGGACTGGGAACACCCGAAAGAACCTCCAAAGATCCTCATGTTTGCTCACGACAAGCGAAATACGCTCAGCATGGGCGAGAAGGCTCTTGTGCGGTTAACTCCTAATCAAGACAAGGGTGAAGCTGGTTATGTCGCCAAGGTGATCCGTAAGCTAGAGCAAAAACCATCGCAGGTAATGGGTGTTTTTCATTCAGATGACGATCATATTGCCTTTGTTAATCCCACCGACAAGAAGGACCGCAATAAATATCTAATCGCCAAGAACGATTGGAACGGCGCCAAGGATGCTACGCTGGTTTTGATAAGTTTGAAACCCGCGCGGCAAAAATCGCGGCACGTTAAAGCCAAACCGGCCAAGGTGATCAAATGCTTCGGTTCAGTTAACGATCCAAAATCTATTAGCCTAATCGCCATTATAACGCAGGGAATCGCAACAGAATTTCCTGATGACGTTCTGAGTGAAGCAGAAAAATCCGAAAAACCCGTACTTGGCAATCGGACTGATCTTCGCAACATTCCGCTTATTACCGTTGATCCATCGGATGCCAGGGATCACGATGATGCCATCTGGGCGGAAATAGATCCGGACCCAAAAAATCCTGGTGGCTGCCATATCATTATTGCCATTGCCGATGTTGCCCACTATGTAAACCCCGCCTCAGCTCTTGATAAAGAGGCCATAAAACGCGGAAATTCTACTTACTTTCCTGATCGGGTCGTCCCCATGCTGCCAGAAAGCTTATCAAACGGCCTATGCTCACTTCACGAAGGCGAAGACCGCTATACCATGGCTGTGCATATCTGGTTTGACAGTAGAGGTAAAAAAATCCGCCATAAGTTTGTGCGTGCCTTGATGAATAGTCACGCCAGCCTTTCCTACGAGGAATTCCAAAATGCTCAGGACGGCAAACCATCAAAGCGCGCCGCACCACTTATGGATACTGTCATATCCCCACTTTACCGGGCGTTTGACATACTCACCAAAGGCCGAAACCACAGAGAGCCTTTAGAACTCAACGTGCCGGAGAAGAAAATTATTCTCGATGACAATGGTAAAGTCACCTCGATACTGAACCGCATCAGCCTGCCCGCCCATAAGCTCGTGGAAGAATTTATGATCCAAGCCAATGTCGCCGCAGCCGAAGAACTGGAGCGAAAACAAACGCCGTGCTTGTACCGCATTCATGAGCAACCAAGTTTTGATAAGCTTGAAACATTAAGGCAGTTTATGGAGAGCCTCAATTATAATTTTGCCAAAGGTCAGGTGATAAAACCAAAAATATTTAATAACCTTATGAGCAAAGTTGTCGGCACACCCCATGAAAATGTCGTCAGCACCATTGTCCTGCGCACGCAAATGCAGGCGAAATATAGTCCGGATAATCATGGCCATTTTGGCCTGTCCTTAACCAAATATGCTCATTTCACCTCACCAATACGCCGCTATGCGGATGTGATGGTCCACCGCGCTCTTATCAAAGCATTAAAGTTGGGGGATGACGGACTAAGCAAATACGATGCGGAAAATTTATTCGAAACAGCCGAACACATCAGCACCACTGAACGAAACTCTATGATCGCAGAGCGGAATAGTACAGAACGCTACATAGCTCATTATATGAGCACAAAAATCGATGAAGAATTTGATGGCAAAATCAATGGCGTCCTGCGCGCGGGACTGTTCATAAGCCTTACGGAGACTGGCGGTGAAGGATTCGTTCCGATCTCGTCACTGGTTGGTGATTATTTTCATCATGATCAGGATCATCAGCTGCTCAAAGGCGAACGTAGCGGTATCGTCTTTCAATTGGGTGATTCTGTGACAGTGAAACTTCGCGAGGCGAATCCAATTTCCGGCGGGCTCATATTTGAAGTCATCGACGAAAAACTTATGGCACGAAAATCCCGCAAATCAAGTGGAAAAAACAGTAGACGACCTAGAAATCGGAAAAGAAAATAAATTATAAAAAAATCGCGGAGTTTTACTTGACTTCACTCATAATCCCTGTATTTTCCGCTCACGTAATTTATGAAATTTTAAGAACGGAGGCTAGCAATGGCCAAACCCTCAAGTGTAAAAATTAAACTCGTTAGCACAGCTGACACAGGTTTTTATTATGTAACTAAGAAAAACCCACGCAACATTACCGAAAAAATGGTAATGCGTAAGTATGATCCTGTTGTGCGCAAACATGTAGAATTTAAAGAAGCAAAGATTAAGTAATTAATCGCTTCTACAATACTTGATTTCAAATGAAGAATGGCTGCTTATCCGAGCGGCCTTTTTTTATGAGTATCTACTCATCAAGGCAGGTCAAGCCACACACTTTATTTCGACCGGTTTCTTTAGCCTTGTAAAGCCCCTTATCGGCTTGCGAAAGCAGCTTCTCTTTAGTATCGCACCCCTCACTAACAATAGAAACGCCAATGCTGACATAAATATTGATAGGCTCGTCACTACCCGAAACAACAAAGGGTTCATCGCTTATGGTTTTACGTAGCCGCTCAGCGATAAACAAAGCAAACTCAGAATCCGTTTCCGGCATAACAACAATAAATTCCTCGCCGCCGTAGCGCGCCGCGAGATCAATACTACGAATATTACTGGATATCCTCTGGGAAAACTCCTCAAGCACCTCATCTCCAGAGGCGTGGCCATAAGTGTCATTGATAATCTTAAAATGATCAATATCAAGCATCAACAAACTTACATTTGCACGGTTTTCATTTTCAGGAGAAAATATGTTGTCCAGATGAGTATCGAGAAAATGACGATTGTATAAATTGGTCACGGCGTCTGTAACCGCCATTTCCATATTCTTCTTCATTTTACCGCGCAGATAGTCAGCAAACCGTTTATGTCTAATTTGCGACTTAACCCTTGCAACCAGTTCATTACCATCAATAGGTCTGGTTACATAATCTGTTACACCAAGATCCATTGCCCGAATGAGTGTGTCATTATCACCATCATCAACAAGAACAAGAATCGGCGTATGCCGCGTCACCTCAGATGACCTTATCGACGAGCATAGCCTTAGACCATCTGCTTCTTTCAAACTCAAGCTTATAATAAAAAGATCATATTGTTCCATATTTTCAGTGGAAAGTGCGCCTTCAGCCACGTTATCCAGATCAATGGTCGCTGCTGTATTTTCAAGGTAACCTGCGATCCTGTTTGCTACACGTTCATAATCTTCTATCAAAAGTACTTTTGCGTCATCAAATCTAACGGATGAATTATTCTCGATACTGTCGCTGCCGCTAAATGCTTTTCCGGTGGAATTACGTATTCGAAGTTCATCCATCAATACTTTGAGCCGCACGAGTGACCGTACCCGGGCAAATAGTGGAAGATCCTGAATTGGTTTTGTGAGGAAATCATCCGCGCCAGCTTCTAGGCCAGTAACGCGGTCTTTGGGCTGGTCGAGTGCGGTGACCATAATAATGGGAATATGTGCAACCGCCGGGTTCGATTTCACACGCCGGCAAACTTCAAAGCCATCCATTCCCGGCATCATCACATCAAGCAGGATAATATCGGGCTGTTCTTTTTCAATAATTTCCAAGGCATCAACGCCGTTCATAGCAGTGAGCACATCGAAGTACTGGCTGCGGAGTTTCGCCTCAAGCAGCTTCACATTGTGAAGCACATCATCAACTACTAAAACTCTGGCTGTCATGGTAAGATATTATCCTACGAATTTTCTGACTGTTTCGATGAAATGGCTGACTGAAATTGGTTTGGCTATGTATGCCTCACATCCACCTTCCCTGATTTTCTCTTCGTCGCCCTTCATAGCAAAGGCTGTAACCGCGATCACTGGAATTGATTTTAATTCATCATCTTCCTTTATCCACTTGGTAACTTCAAGCCCGGAGACTTCAGGAAGCTGAATATCCATAAGGATTAGGTCCGGTTTTTCATTTCTCGCAAGTTCAAGGGCCTTCATCCCTTCCTGAGTTTGCACAGTTTCATAACCATGCGCATCCAGAAGGTCGCAAAATAGCTTCATATTTAAGTCATTATCTTCGACAACAAGTATTTTTTTGGGCATAAAAGGTCTCTTACTTTGTTATAATTTCTATAAGCAAATATATACATCTGGCAACTTATAGATACTTTTAACCTAAGGTTATGAAAAAGCAGTTAATTTTTTTAAAGATGTAATAATATCTTTCATTTGCTCGAAATGGTATATTAGTGCGCCACTTCCATATAATAAAGAAGAAATACTCATGGATCACGATAGAGCCGAGATAATAGCCATAAACAGCCTTTCTTTCGTTGCCAGCGATGAAAAAATCCTCGCTGGCTATCTTAACTTAAGCGGTACAGACCTCAGTCAGATCAAAGAAAACCTAGCGAATCCAGAGACAATGACAGGAATTTTAGCAGGCGTCCTTGATTATCTATTGCAAAATGAGAAATATCTTATCGATTTTTCAGAAAATTATCAGCTTGATCCTGCGGAAATAAGCGCCGCACGCCACTGTTTCCCTGGAGCAATTCACTATTAGCAATGGCGACCGACGTAAAAAATAATGAACCGGGGTTTTGCAGAGACTGTCTCTTTGATCTGAATACCGTAACACAATCGTTAAAATGCCCAAATTGCTCCAGTCCACGCCTCGTCAGACACCCTGAAATTCATGAGCTGTCAATCGCGCATATAGACTGTGACGCTTTTTATGCCAGTGTGGAAAAGAGGGATCATCCGGAGCTAATCCCAAAACCCCTTATTATTGGTGGTGGTAAGCGCGGCGTCGTTTCAACCTGTTGTTATATAGCGAGAACTTACGGTGTCCGCTCTGCAATGCCGATGTTTAAGGCGAACAAGCTTTGCCCAAATGCGACCGTTCTGCCGCCGGATATGAAGAAATATTCATCAGTTAGTAAAGATATAAGAAAAATATTTGATGAACTCACACCGATTGTGGAGCCAATCTCAATTGACGAAGCTTTTCTTGACCTTACTGGCACGGAAAAACTCCATGGCATGTCAGCGGCGAAAGTCCTCACTAAAACTGCGACACGTATTGAAGATGAAGTCGGCATTACCGTTTCCATTGGCCTCAGCTATAACAAGTTTCTGGCCAAGCTGGCGTCAGACCTGAATAAACCAAACGGTTTTTCCATAATAGGCAAAGAAGAAGCCAAAAAATTCCTTTCAACCCAACCCATTAGTAAAATATGGGGCGTCGGCAAAGTTCTCAATAACAAGATGAACTGCGCCGGTATTACCCAGATCGGTCAATTGCAAAAAATGGACCTTAAAAAACTGGTTAAGGAGTACGGAATTATGGGAGAGCGCCTCTATTATTTTTCCCGCGGTGACGACAGTCGCACGGTACAATCAACGCAAAAAGTAAAAAGTGTATCCAACGAAACTACGCTGGAAGAGGACATTAGCGACTATAAAATTCTTAAAAAACACCTTTGGCAACTGTGCGAAAAACTATCGGCACGTCTCAAAGAAAAACATCTCTCGGCAAAGACTATCACTCTCAAACTTAAAACCTCTAATTTTAGATCCATAAGCCGCTCTGTCACCCTCAATGGACCAACGCAAATGGCGGAAATTCTCTACACACAGGGGAAATCCTTATTAAAGCCCGAATGTAACGGACTCGAATACCGGCTAATTGGTATAGGAGTTTCCAAATTTTTTGATGATCAGTTTTCTGATATGCCAGACCTGATCGATCCCAGCAAGGACAATAAGATCAAAGCAGAAAAAGCAATGGATAAAATCCGCGGACGTTTTGGTACCGGCATAATCAACAAGGGGCGAAAATTTACCTGACAGCAAGCCGGCGTCATGACATAATTAACGAAAATAACAAATGATGAAATGGGAATACTAATGCAGTTATCGAAAATCGCTGGCCTATTGGCCGCTTTAGCCATCTTGAATGTTCAAACGCTAATTGCTCAGGAAAATGAAGTTCCTGACCGTGCCGAGGGCGAAGGCCAGTTTGAACGATTGGTACTGCGCGGTGGATATATAATCGATGGCACCGGCGCCCCTGCTTACGGTCCCGCCGATATTGTCATCGAAAATGATGTGATCACCCAGATAAAAGTGGTTGGCACCCCAGGTAGACCGATTAATCCTGATCGCCGCCCGGCACCGGGAGACCGCGAAATTGATGTGACCGGTAAATATATCCTGCCTGGGTTTATCAACATCCATTCCCATATTCATTCAATGAATTCTGGTCAGAATGTTCCACCGGAATATATTTTCAAACTTCTGCTTGGACATGGCATCACCACCGTCAGAAGTGTTGGTTCCGGCGGTGATAAACGCATTATCGGCCTTAAGAAGCGCAGCGCAAAAAACGAAATCACCGCGCCGCGCATTATCGCTTTTCCGCAGTTTAACGGCATCGACAGCGTAGACGCAGCCCGTAAACGGGTACGTGAAATTAAAAATAATGGCGGCGATGGCATCAAGTTTTTCGGCGCGCCGAAAGAAATACTTTGGGCCGCGCTTGATGAAGCGGAAAAAATCGGTCTGGAAACCACGATGCACCATGCCCAACCCGATGTAACGCATGCCAACGTGCTTGAAACATCTGCTCGCGGCCTTGACAGCATGGAACATTGGTACGGCCTTCCTGAGGCGCTGTTTGAAGATCGTCTGATACAAGATTATCCATCAGATTATATTTACACAGATGAAATGGACCGTTTTGGCGAAGCGGGAAAACTTTGGGAACAGGCAGCAAAACCAGGATCCGACAAATGGAACGAGGTCATGCAGACGCTTCTCGATCGCGATTTTGCCTTGAACCCGACCTTTACAATCTATGTAGCGTCACGTGATCTTATGCGCACGAGCCGTGCGCTATGGCATGATGAATATACGCTACCTGCACTGTGGGATTTTTACCGCCCTAGCCCGGTCGCTCACGGTTCTTACTGGTTTTACTGGACCACCCAACATGAAGTGGAGTGGAAGCGAAACTATAAACTATGGATGCAATTCATAAATGAGTATAAAAACAAAGGCGGAAAAGTCGGTGTTGGTTCTGATACAGGTTTTATCTATAGCCTTTACGGTTTTGCCTATATTCAGGAGTTTGAGTTACTTCAGGAAGCTGGCTTTCATCCGCTTGAGGTCATCCGCTCGGCGACCCTGATCAATGCTGAAGAGCTTAAAATGGAAGATAAAATTGGTAGTCTTCAGGTGGGCAAAAAAGCCGACCTCGCCATAGTCGATGAAAATCCACTACATAATTTTAAAGTACTTTATGGCACTGGTGCGGTGAAGCTCAATGATGATACCGGTCTAGTTGAACGAGTTGGCGGCGTCCGCTGGACCATCAAAGACGGCATTGTCTATGATGCATTCAAACTTCGAGCAGATGTGCGGGACATGGTTCGGGACGCAAAAATCGCCGCGGGAATAAACCCGGATAAACCACTGGCGATAGCCAACACACCAAGAATAGAATAGGATGTAATCTCCATGACCTATTTTCAAAAACTGGCGATAATACTATTATTTTTATGTAATTGGGCAACCTTAAGCCATGCTGCAACCAAGGATGGTACCTCTCTAAAGGTGGGTGCTATTATCGCCACAACAGGGACAAAAGTCTCTGGTTTTATTGAAATTGAAGCGGGGAATGATCAGACGACACGTATCCCTGTAACCATATTCAACGGACAGAGAACTGGCCCAACAATTAGCCTGATCGGCGGTACCCACGGCTATGAATATGCGCCGATTATTGCGCTCCAGAACGTGGCGCAGCAGATTGACCCAATGAGCCTTAGCGGGAATATCATTATTGTCCATGTGGCAAATATGCCGTCTTTTCTTGGCCGCACTATCTATTATAGCCCGGTGGATAAAAAAAACTTGAACCGCGCCTATCCCGGCGATGAACAAGGCAGCATCACTGAACGTATTACCCATGCCATCACCACTGAAATCATAGAGCAATCTGATTATCTGGTTGATATGCATAGTGGTGACGGTAATGAAGCGCTACGGCCTTACATATACATGCCTCACACAGGCAATCAGGATCTGGATACGACCATAAAAGAAATGGCCCTTTCTTTTGGCATAGATCATATAATAATTGATCGCACTCCTGTGACGGCGCCAGAAAGCTCAACATTTACCGATATGACGGCCCTATCCCGTGGCATTCCAGCAATGACAACAGAAATTGGCGGAGCAGGTTCAACCGATGCCCACTGGGTTGATAAGAACATCAAAGGTATCAATAACTTGCTTCGTCACCTAAAAATACTTCCTGGTGAAGTACAGACATTCTCGCCCCCAGTGTGGTTGGAAGATTATACGGTTGTTACCAGCCCGGATACGGGAATTTTCAAGCCAGAAGTACGTGATGGTTACATTGTCGCCAAAGGAGGTACACTTGGTCACTTGGTGGACTTTTTTGGCACTCCAATTGCAGAGATTACAGCCCCTTTTGCCGGCGTCATCAACTATGTCATCATCACGCCACCGGTCACAAAGGGTGAACCGCTGGTGATGTTAAGTCACATAAAAGTAGAATAAGAAAGCGAGAGGCGAGCTTAGAAGCCGACCTCCAATATTCTTGTCTGACTTTTAAACCCGGCATTGGTGATAGCTTTACGGGCGGCTACATTTGTGCTTTCAGTAGAACAAATGGGACTTAATGCTCTATCCCGACAATCATTCAGCATTTCCCGAAGGATGGCCGTCGCGAGTCCTTGCCCGCGACAATCGGCTGACACCACCATTCCTAAATCGGCATAGGGTTTTTGGTCAGCGCTCGGGCGGCACTCGCCAGTAGCAATCAGAATTTCGCCGCGCCACAATCCGAACAATTCTTCGTCCGCAATGCGTTCAGAATAATACCCCCGTAACCAGTCTTCCGGGGCGCCAATGGCGGCGACCGCGAAATCAATTGCCGTTTGAAGTTCTTCCGTGGTGATGCCTCTGAAATCCAAACCGTCTGGAAATTTTACCACCTCTATTTCGGTATCAGGATTACAGCGATAAAGAAGCGCATTGACCGAGATAGATTTCTGATTGTCCATACAAAGGGATAGATACGCAATCTCCTGGGTGGCAACCACCGCACCCTTAACAGACAGCTCATCAATTATTTGAGCAAACACTGCCGCTTGATCATGGCCCTTTTTTACATAAAATCTGAGCATTATCTGTTCTTCATTTATAGCGGTATAGCCAACGACGTCCTCGCCACACATAATTGCGTAGTGATCGGCCATAGAGACGAAAGACGCCCACATACCGTCTATGGGTGCAATCAATCCACCCAGATAGTCTTGCTTCAAGGATGAGAGCTCCTCGGCAGTGGATTTTTGTATTTTATGGTCGCTCATTCTTGTAAGTCCTTATAATTTTTAAATAATAGATTTTGCATATCTTCAAGTGGGTAATCTTTAAAGATAGCAAGTTCATGAAGTGCGATTCCATCAAGTTCAGCAAGGAAACGACGGGCGACAAGTTTGGCTTTTCTCACCTTTGCTTTCTTAAACATGACAATGGTTTGATTTAACAAATGATTTGCGCGTTTTTGTAATGGCGCCTCTACTATTTTTCGTAGATCCGGCTGAAACATTAAGCTCAATTGAAACGTGAGATACTCTCTATTCTCTTTTAAAAATGAAATATATTGACCTAGAAAATGACTAAGCGTTTCCTGGTAGCTCGCTTCACCGTCCATTTCGTTGGCCACATTTGACATTTCACCGCTTGCCCGATCAATAATAGCGAGCAGCAATTCTTCTTTGCTGTCGAAATAATTATAAGTTAGTCCCTTTGACACGTCCGCCGCAGCCGCTATTTGGCTGATAGACGTTCGGTGATAACCATTTTCAGCAAACAGTTTTAATGCCGCTTTTAATATTTTATCTTTTCCGTGTTTTTGTCTCATGGAGCGCATCTCGCCTTTTTAACTGACCGACCAGTCATTCATATTGGAGATAAATATACGCCCTTCTTCCTGATGTCAACAAACTATTCCAGGAAACTCTGAATAGACTGCTTCAAAGCAGGAGCGCCGTTTAACAAACTCTTTCTATAGAAAATATTTTATCCAAGTCTAATGATTGGAAGATGGCACCTTAACGTCTTTTGACCAGCGTAACTCCGCCTGGGCCGACAAGCACATCATCACTTTGTATTTTGTAAATTTGTGCGAGGCCCGGTGCAACGTATATTTTAATCTCGTCGCCCTCTTTTTCAAAATCAAATTCAGCAAAATTATTGCCAATCATTGATTGGGTCACTCTGCCATCAGATCTAAAATCCATTGTAACTGCACCTTGGAGGGCTCGATATTCACCTGAAAAGCCACCCCCGCATGCGGTCAGGCTTAATACAAAAAAAATAGCGAAATTCTTCAATTTAATTTTCATTTGATTTCTCATCTCTAATATCATCAATTGCCTCAATTGTTACACCACCAATATGAATACAAACTGAATATGACTTCGATCTCTATTTCACAATGAGGCATTATGTCTGAAGCGAGCGCTCGCTTCAGACTAATTGAATATCCATTGGTTAATTTGGAAGTTCTTATTATTAAGAACCATACGCCCACGATGCGTCGTAAGTTCCCATACTCTCATCTGCTGGTGTTTCGGCGATCGAAAGAAATGGTGTGCTGCGTTCCGGTTTTGGCTTGAGTCGGGTTGTAATATCCAATCCTCGCGCCCCGTCCGGCCCCGCTTGAAAACCGTGGATCATATCAAGAGACACCAGATTTGCTGAACCGGGCGTGAGCAATTGATCGACTATTTTTTTTACTTGAAACGTTCCACTGTTTTCATAATCAAAACCATCGGTTGATACATAATTGCTCACTCGCACTAATCCTTCAATGCCGACTGATATAACATTTCCGTATTCATGAACATGTGGCCGGCATATGGCTCCCGGTTCCAATCTCCAGTGCAGTACCGTAAATGGATTGCCCCCTGGATTAACGCCAATTCGGTAATCTTCCGGTCTGACACCCTGAGTAGTATTATTGTATTTGTTGGGAAGTGGGACACCTTGTAGTTTGGCTGTAAGCGCTGCAATTGACCGCAAATATCGGTCCTGACCGGATAATGACGTATCGCCGATTAATTTTTGCGCCAGCGGATTTGCCTCTGCTAAAAATTGATCAAATGATATGTTGTTATCGGCAATTTCTTCAATAGCCGCTCGCGCTTTCAAATCCGACATCATCGTAAGAGCCATCCCCGCAAATATGGCCATAAACGAACGTCGCTCGACAAACAGTCCTGATGATACTTCTACTTCTTCGTCAATGGGCAACTCACTAGTTGAATTTTGCGCCATGTCACATCTCCCAGTTATGTTGAGTTTGAAAATAGTCTAAGTGGCGCGTCAGATAAGTCAAATCAAATACCCGTGAGCCATTCAATGTCTGTAATCAGTAACTTGTCATTAACCATGATTGAGGCGCATTTACCTAGTGTTTCAGGGCAATTTCTACCAGCACACCAAAATCGGTAGAGAAAACCATATATAATTGTTATATTTCAAGGCATTAACTTCTGGCACAGGATTTGCATAGTTTTCTCGTAGTTTATTAATGAAGAGGACGTACCATGAATATATTACCTTATAGTCAGGATTATCAGCTTGAGAAAACAAACTTTAAAGTCAGTGAGAAAGCGACAGAACTGATCAAAAAATTCCATCAGTCAGCCGACGGCCTTACACTAAAGAATTGGAAGGCACTATCCGAAATCCTTGACTATGCAGCCGCTGCCGAGCAAACCATAGCAGAGCAGAAACAATATATTTCAAATCTGGAATCCCTCGCCGCCACTGATATGTTGACCGGGCTCCTAAATCGAGCCGGCTTTGAAAATGAAATTGTCCACGCTATTGCCCGGGCAAAACGTTACGGCGAACAAAGCCTGTTTGCGTTTATTGATCTGGATAGGTTTAAACCGATCAATGATACCCATGGTCATAATGCTGGCGATGCAATGCTCCGTCAAGTCGCTGTGATTCTCAACGATTCAATTCGTCAAACCGATTCATCATCGCGCCTTTCCGGAGATGAGTTTGGCCTCCTACTGACCAAATGCGACATCGAAAAAGGCATGGAACGAGCCGGATACATTCGCCACAACCTGCGAAAAATAACCGTAATTCATGATGGCCATGAGCTGCACACATCAGCAAGTTTGGGATTTGCGATTATTAATGAAAGCAGCACACTTGAACAGGTTTTTGAGGTGGCAGACAAGGCAATGTATAAAAACAAACGCGAACGTCAGAAAAGCCGCAATAAATATCGCATCAGCTAACTCAATGTTCTTTTCTTATGGTTTAAAAAGGCGTAATCTCATCTTCGTTATATAATAAGTAAACGGAGAAATTATGAGCAATTCACCAAAAGATAATTTGGAAAAAATAGGGGTAACCTTACCAACACCAGTGGCACCGGTTGCCAACTATGTCACTTATGTGAGGACAGGAAACCTTATTTCCATATCGGGGCAACTGCCGCTTGATAATGATGGCAAGCTTCCTTACATCGGCAAAGTTGGGCAGGAAGTGTCCGCAGAAGACGCCAATAGCGCAGCCCGCCTTTGCGCTATCAATATCATTTCACAAGTGAACGCGGCCCTTGACGGCGATCTGGACAGGGTTGTGCGCATCGTTAAGCTTGGTGCGTTCGTCAACTGTGTTGATAGCTTCCCGGGCCAGCCAGCGATTGTTAACGGTGCTTCTGATCTGATGGTCGAAGTGTTCGGCGATAAAGGAAAACATTCACGTTCCGCCGTCGGGACCAATGCCCTGCCGCTAAATGTCCCAGTTGAAATCGACGCCCTTATCGAAGTTTCTTGAGTGCCGATTTTTCATGGCTCATAATTGGTTAAAGACAGACGCATTCGCCCATCGGGGGCTTCATGGCCCCCGAACCGGGTTTGTTGAAAATAGTCTATCGGCCTTCAAGGCAGCAACGGACCTTGGGTATGGCTTTGAGCTTGACGTGCTTTTAAGTAGCGATGATGTCGCGGTAGTCATTCATGATGCTACCCTAGACCGCCTGACCGGCCAGGACGGTAAAACCATCAACCACACAGCAATGGAGCTTTCCAAAACAATACTTACTGGCACCAATGAGACGATCCCCATGCTAGAGGATGTCCTTGAGCAAACCAAAGGAGCAAAACCTATCCTGATAGAGATCAAAGGCGATCAGGGTAGTTATTCTAAAATAGCCAAAGCAGTTTGGCGAGGTATTAAAGATTATACCGGCGATGTGGCAGTGATGTCTTTTTATCCTGAAATTATCGAATATTTTAAAGTTCATCATCCGGATGTCACCCGCGGCCTGGTTGCGACACCGCGTGATGATGGCAGCCTGCCAAGCACCTATTTTGATCCAACTCAGCAAATAAAACTTATAAAGACGCTCGACGCGGATTTTATCGCCTATGATATTCGTGCGCTTCCCAATGAGGTCACTGAATATTGCCGCGATCGTGACATTCCAGTGCTGACATGGACCGTGCGATCTGACCAGGACCTGGAAAAAGCGCGCAAGAATACTGACAATATTATCTTTGAGCAGCTATAGAGGCATGCGAACCCGTATAATCGAAAATATCAATGACATTCCAGCCGACACTTGGAACACCTGTGCGACACTATCTGATGAGGGTTTAAATCCCTTTTGCTCACACGGCTTTTTGGCTGCTCTTGAAGAAAGTGGCTGCGCATCAGCAAGAACCGGATGGCTGCCTCAACATATCATATTGGAAGATGAAGACGCTTCTTTGTTGGGGGCTGTTCCCCTTTATTTAAAAAGCCATTCACAGGGTGAATATGTTTTTGATCAGGGTTGGGCCAACGCCTTCGAACAGGCTGGCGGGCATTATTATCCCAAGCTGCAATCTTCGATTCCCTTTAGCCCAGTGACTAGTCCGCGTTTGCTGACATCAGATATTGCGCAAAAAGAGATACTACTAAAAGCTGCAATAGATTTGGCTGACGAACTGCAAATTTCGTCATTGCATTTCACATTCCTTGAGCAGGATGATGTTGACGTCATGACGTCACATCATCTATTGAACAGGAAGGATCAGCAATATCACTGGATCAATGATGACTATAGGTCGTTCAACGATTTTTTAGAGGCACTCTCGTCGCGAAAGAGAAAAAACATTCAAAAGGAACGCCGCTGCACCCATGAGAACCACATCGAAATTGAGTGGGTGCAGGCAACTGAAATAAGCGAAGATCACTGGGATCACTATTTCGAATTTTACCTTGATACAGCCAACCGTAAATGGGGCAGGCCATATCTCAACCGCGAATTTTTCTCGCGCTTAAGCGAAAACATCCCAGACAATCTACTGCTGATAATGGCGAAACGGGATGGGCGTTATATTGCCGGTGCGCTTAATCTAATAGGGGGGAATGTTTTATATGGCCGCTATTGGGGGGCAACTGAGTATCATAAATTTCTGCATTTTGAACTTTGCTATTATCAGGCTATAGATTTTGCCATCCAGCACGGCCTTAGCAAGGTTGAGGCCGGTGCCCAAGGTGATCATAAACTCTCTCGCGGTTATGTTCCGGTAGTAACCAACAGCATGCACTGGATCGTAAATCCCTCATTCAGGGATGCCATAAAAAAATATCTCGCCGAGGAAAGAAAAGCCGTCGGACGAGATATCGAATATTTGAAAGAACTTACGCCATTCAAAAAGAGTGAGATCTAGGATTCTTAATACCCAACTCGAATAAAATTTATTATTTCTTTTCTAAAATTTCGAAACTTCCAAGTAAACAAGTAGCGCGCGGAGTCGAAATCATATCTTTGGCGCAAAGCTTGTTACCATTAGGCGTCATATTAAACTTCTTTTCGAAATAAAGGCTTTTACATTCGCTGTTCATTGTATTGAGCAAATACCTATTGTTTTTTAATTCGAAAAGTATCCTTGTGTCGTCAAGAATGGTTGTTTTATCGATTAAACTGTAACTTATACACCTCTCAAATTCACCGGTCTGATTGTATTTTGCCATCTCCTTGGCTGCTTTTTGTTCCATGGATTCAAATGCAAATGCCGCTACGCCCCCCCAAGCCGTCACAAACACTACTGATAATAATAACATCTTCTTCATAGCCATTTCCTTTTCATTATATTAAAACCATAACCATAAATAACATTGCACTTTACTTTATGCAACTCTTATTACTTTTTTAACAACCTAAATTTGTATTAATATTTTTTTTATCTTTTTTAACAATTTTTAATTGTAATTTGTGATCGAATTCACCCTTTTTCGAGAAGGGGTGATTAGACTAAAGATGGAAATTTCGACCGAGTATAATATCAGTCGCCGTCTTTGGGCAGCTTTTCCAAAATCTCAAACTTACCAAGAAAGCAACCTGGGCCAGCGCCTACTGTTGTGTCAAGAACAGAAACCACATCCGTGCTACATAATCTACCGCCACGGACATTGTAGGTTATGCTTCTTTCAAATCCAAGCCGCGAACATTTATGGTCGAGAGTATTGAGATATACCCTGTTATTTCTCATCTCAAATATGATGTGTTGGTCATCAAGAACTTTGGTTTGCTTGATGAGGCTAGGCCTCACACAATTTTCAAAGGTATTGGTTTGTTTATATTTTGCCATTTCTTTATCGTAGCGCTCAGTGTTCGTCTGCGCGTTACTGGCCATAAAACCGAGAGCAAAAAAGCTTGCTGTACAAATAAGAGTTTTTAACATTTTGTCACCTATAATTTTGAGTTCAGCAGCTATTATAAAAGAGTATGGCTGAACTATAGCTGAATGTCATATCAAAATATTGTTACTTGGCAGGCTCTTTTTCTTTCTTCTTACCTTTTGATTTTGGTTTTGCAAGCACCTTACCTGGTTCGATATCGATAATCAGCTTCTTGTCTTTACACCCAATTTTAACTTCACCACCTTCGATCAGGCGACCAAATAATAACTCATCGGCGAGCGGTTTTTTGATATCTTCCTGAATAACACGTTTAAGGGGACGAGCACCAAAATGCTTGTCATACCCTTTGTTAGCTATGAAAGCTTTGGCCGCAGGCGACAATTTGATATGGACACCTCTGTCCTCGAGCTGCATTTCAAGTTCGAGGATAAACTTCTCAACAACCTGTTCAATGACGGTAGGTGGTAGAGATGAAAACGGCACAATCGCATCAAGCCGGTTTCTAAATTCCGGGGAGAAGAGTTTTTTAATCGCCTCTTCGTCTGCGCCCGACTGATCGGACTTGCCAAAACCAATGGCCGTTTTGCTGAGTTCAGCGGCGCCAGCATTTGTGGTCATAATCAGAATTACGTTTCTAAAATCTATTTTTTTGCCGTTGCTATCGGTCAATGTACCATGGTCCATCACCTGCAGCAGAATATTATAAACATCCTGGTGCGCCTTTTCGATTTCATCAAGAAGCAATACGCAATGGGGCGTTTTATCGATAGCATCGGTGAGCAACCCACCTTGATCATACCCAACGTACCCAGGAGGCGCGCCGATCAGACGGGAAACCGTGTGACGCTCCATATATTCAGACATATCAAAACGCTCTATTTCGACACCTAGAAGGCTGGCAAGTTGTTTTGCAACCTCGGTTTTACCAACACCAGTCGGGCCGCTAAAGAGATAACAGCCGATCGGCTTGTCTTCTTCACGCAGTCCCGCACGCGATAATTTAATAGCATCAGACAGCACTTCAATTGCTTTATCCTGACCAAAGACAACCCGCTTCAGATCCTTCGGCAGAGTTTTAAGAACAGTTTTATCGTCTTTTGATACACTCTTCGGTGGGATACGTGCCATTTTGGAGACCACATTTTCCACATCTTCCACTGTGATGTTTTTCTTACGCTTTGCTTCTGGAACAAGCATTTGCGATGCACCAACTTCGTCGATCACGTCTATGGCTTTATCGGGAAGTTTACGTTCATTGATATGACGAACAGAAAGATCAACCGCCGCTTCGATAACCTCATCACTATATTTCACGTTATGATGTTCTTCGAAATATTTCTTAATACCTTTGAGGATTTCTTTGGTTTCTTGTGCGGTAGGCTCAACAACATCGATTTTTTGGAAACGACGTAGTAGCGCGCGATCCTTTTCAATATAAGAACGATATTCCTTGTAAGTGGTGGAACCGATGCAGCGCAGCGCCCCTTTTGAAAGCGCCGGTTTGAGAAGGTTCGAAGCATCCATAGCCCCGCCACCTGTTGCACCTGCACCTATGATTGTGTGAATTTCATCAATGAAAAGGATTGAACCTTCCATTTCTTCAATTTCCTTGATCACCGCCTTGATACGTTCCTCAAAATCGCCGCGAAAACGTGTTCCTGCAAGGAGTGTCCCCATCTCTAGACAATAAATAGTTGCGTTGTGAAGTACTTCCGGCACTTCTTTTTTCACGATGCGAAGCGCAAGGCCTTCGGCAATAGCAGTTTTTCCGACGCCAGGATCACCTACATAAAGCGGATTGTTTTTTGATCGGCGACATAAAATCTGAATAGTGCGTTCCACTTCCGCGACCCGTCCGATCAATGGATCGATTTTTCCTTCGCGTGCTTTTTCATTAAGGTTTATGCAAAATTTTTCAACGGCCGTTTTTGAGCCACCCTCGCCGCCTTCACCATCGTCATCCTCCAAATCGTCATCTATGGCGCTCTCGCCTTCATTTTCACCTGATTTGGCAAGACCGTGAGAGATGTAATTGACCACATCTAGGCGCGATACCTCATGTTGCTGCAAATAAAAGACCGCGTGACTTTCCCGCTCTGAAAACAACGCCACGAGCACATTACCGCCGTTAACCTCTTCACGGCCACTACTTTGCACATGCAGAATAGAGCGCTGAATGACCCGCTGGAATCCCGCCGTTGGCGTTGCATCAAGACTTGTTTCTTCGGTGATATTTTCAAGCTCTTGATCGAGATAAGCTTTTAACTCAGCACGAAGCTGCGCAATATTAACATCACAGGCACGAAGCACTGCAACTGCATCCTGATCATCCAAAAGACCTAACAGAAGATGTTCCAATGTAGCAAACTCGTGATTTCGTTTGTTGGCCTCAGCGACACTTCGATGAAGTGTGTGTTCCAAATTTGGCGAAAATGTCGGCACTCGTCTCTCCTTTAGTTTATTCTTTTTCAAGAGTACACTGAAGAGGGTGTTCATGCTTCCTCGCATAATCAACCACCTGATGCACCTTACTTTCGGCGACTTCAAAGCTAAAAACGCCACATAAACCGACACCTTGCTGGTGCACTTGAAGCATTATTCTCAAGGCCTGTGATTCTGGCATTTTAAAAAACTTCTGCAAAACATGAACAACGAAATCCATCGGTGTATAGTCATCATTGATCATGAGGACTTTATACATCGAGGGCTTTTTGGTTTTAGGTTTGGCTTTAGTTATTACAGAACCTTCTAAACCACCCTCGTTATCCTTGTCTTTTTTGCTCATTTCACTACCGTTTAGCTTTGTTGTCGTACTCTATTAAAGATAAAATATTTATTTTGTTTTTAAAGGGGTAAAATAAAATATTATTCAAAAACGCATAATAAGTAACTTGAATTAATCATACCATAATTCAGAAACAATAAAAATATACGTGTGACTATCTGTGCTTAGGTCAGCTTTGGCGGCTCTACGCCGCTCAATTTAAGTTGTTCAGATAAACTGGCATAAACACGTTCAAGTGCCTCACGGTCCTTACCTTCGCAGCGCGCAACAATCACATTCTGCGTATTTGAAGCGCGAATGAGCCACCAACCGTCTTCTGAAAGGACCCGCGCGCCATCAAGGTCATTGACATTGGCGTCAGTATTTCGAAGACGTTCTAGCACCTCATCAACAACTATAAATGGTCGGCCTTCGGCACATTCAATCCGGATTTCCGGTGTGTTGACAACGGCAGGCAAATTCTTACGAAGCGCCTCAAGACCACCCGCCGTTTTCGCTACTTTGTTAAGTAAACGAAGGGCAACATACACCGCATCATCAAAGCCGTAATATTTATGCTTAAAGAATATATGACCACTCATCTCACCGGCCAATGGCGCATCGAGTTCAACCATTTTACTTTTTATAAGCGAATGACCGGTTTTCCACATGACCGGATCGCCACCAAGTTTATTGATATGGTCAAAAAGAACCTGGCTGCATTTGATATCGGCAATAATTCTTGACCCCGGCAAATCTTCGAGCACATCTTCAGCGAGGATGGCCAGCAGTTGATCGCCCCAGACTATTTCACCGCCGCAATCAACAGCGCCGATGCGGTCTCCATCACCGTCAAAGGCTATGCCTATATCCATATTATTAGCAGCAATTGCATCCTGTAATTCCACAAGATTTTCAGCAACCGTTGGATCGGGATGATGAGACGGAAATGTTCCATCAATTTTTTCATTAAGAAGGATATGATTTCCCGGTAGGCGCTTAGTAACCGCAGAGATAACGTCTCCGGCAGCACCGTTGCCGGCATCCCAGCCAACGGTCATGTTAGCACTTTGCATCGCGTCCATATCCACATCTTCAAGCATACGGTCTACGTAGCGTTCAAAAATATCTACCTTCGTATCACTTCCGCTTCCTTCTTCAAGATCGCCTTGCGCGCTCATTCGGCCAATTTCCTGAATTTGCTCGCCGTAGCAGCCGCCTTTGCCGATCATCATTTTAAAGCCGTTATAGTTGGATGGATTGTGAGAACCAGTGATCATGATGCCACCATCAGTATCAAGCTCATAGACGGAGTAGTAAAGCATTGGTGAAGGCCCAAGGCCAATTCTGACGACATCAAGGCCGGTGGACAGCAATCCAGACAAGATCGCTTTTTCCATCGTTGGTGAGCTTAGCCTGCCATCATAACCCAAGCAAACTTTACGCCCGCCGTTTCTGATAATTACGGAGCCAAAAGCCCGCCCCAGAGCAGTTGCGTCGGCTTCGGTTAGTGTATCTCCCACGATTCCTCGGATGTCGTATTCACGTAATATCGTACTGTTAAATTGATGCTTTGTTGGCATTTCTTATCCTATTTATTTCTTTAATAACAGATCTTTAGCTTGGTTCAACTGAGCTGCAAAATATCCTGATCCACCTTGATCCGGATGAATTTTCATCATAAGTCGATGATGAGCCGCTTTAATTTCTGCTTCTGTCGGGTTTGCATTAAGTTCAAGTATTTCGAGCGCCTGTTCACGGGTCATGCCATCTTTAGTAGCCCCGGGTACCCGCGGCCCTTCTGCCTTTGATTGAAGATAAGCCCAAAGAGATCCTTGCCAAGAGAGTACGGCTGCAGTGCCGAGCACACCAGCCACAGCGATATTGCCTTTAACCAGTATGACAAAAGCTGCCGCACCAAGCACAACCGCTAGGACTTTTCGAAATATATCATTAAAGTTTTCAGGTTGTTTACTGAGATATTTTGAAATGGCAAAATATAGGATCACGGCCCCTAGGAGTAAGATAATATATTGCATTTATGAATTAACACCTTGCAGCTTTTTTTCAGCTTGCTCTTCCCGCCATCCAGGTAAATTAAGATCCCCCATCAGTCGCCTTACTTCCTGACGCGCCGCGATCTGAGACATGGTTACCTTTTCCTCGGCATCACGAACATCAACAAGCGTTAGTCCCTTTGGGAAAAGCTCACGATAAACAACCCGCTCGCCAAGTCCTTGTATATATCTAAATGAAACTCGCTTTTGCAGCTCCTTAAGAGCTTCGTTAACTCTGCGCTTGTTTATAGCATCGAGCGACGATGTTCTATTTCGCATTACCACCCAGTCGATGGTACCGCGATCTGTCATTGCTCTGTGTTTGCGCGCATCCCAGACCATTTCACTGTAGAGGCTAAGTTTATCAACTTTAAATGTGTCCGGATCAACCGTTGCCAGCAAATCAAGATCGACAAAACTGTCGTTGATCGGTGTAATCAAAGTATCAGCGACACTATGGGCCAACCGCGCGAGGTTTGAATCGCTGCCCGGACAATCAATAAGAATAAAATCCGAATCTTCGTTCAACTCATCTATAAGTTCTGAAAAATTCCGCGTATCTTCGAACATCATGTTGTCTATATCTCCCTCCATGGAACGAGAAAGGATGTAGACGTCCGGAATCGTGAGTTGAAGTTCATGTTTCTCCGCATAATTCAAACGATTCTCAAGATAGCGCGCGAGTGATTTCTGCCGCGAGTCGAGATCGACAACAGAAACATTAAAATTTCTTTTCATTAGGCTGACAATTATGTGCATCGCTGTAGTGGACTTCCCCGAGCCGCCCTTTTCATTTCCCACAACAATAATATGTGCCTTATTATTACTTTTCGGCATTTCCTTCTCCACTCCCCTGCCAGCCCAATTTTTTAGAACCATAATCCCAATGAACTAAAAATCTGGCAATTGAAGACTCACTATATTACTATAAGTTTACAAGAGGAACAACTTACCCTTTTAGGATATCTATGGCTAGTAGCATACGACGAGAATCTACATCTTTTGGAAAAAAAGCCGTTATTTCACTCTTTTTGTTGGCAGCATTTGTCTGTTTACCCCTCTATATTTCTGTATATGAAGTGAATCAGAGTAGAAACAGCTTCTCTACGGTCTCTCTGATCAGCCATTTGAAGCTAGCCGATGGTGAAAATGTCACAAAGAGATTCGCTGCCTACGGTTATAACCTTGCGGAAATCAAAAGAGGCGAAGCAGATGTGCCGAATCTCTTCCTCGAAAAACTCCCCCGCGAGCTGACCACTTTAAATGATATAGATGTCAAAAAAGAGCTTTTTATATCATCATTATTACCGCCAATATTAAAAGTTAACGAATATATCCTTTATGAGCGCAAACGGCTTCTCGAAATAATGAGGTCCATTGAAATAAACGGCGATGCATCGCTAAATGAGTTATATTGGCTCAGACGCAAAATGTTGCGTTACCGGATGGAAGAATTTAATATTGATGAACTTCACAGTCGCATGAATATTATACCAGCCTCGCTTGCGTTAACTCAGGCGGCCATTGAAACCGGTTGGGGCGCCTCAAGGTTTGCGCAGGAAGCCAATGCCCTTTACGGGCAATGGACCTGGAATGATGCCAGTGGGATGATACCTCTTGCGCGAGAAGCAGGGGCAACCCATAGTATTAAAAGATTTAAAAATCTGATCAGCGCCGTCGAAGGTTATGCGCTCAATTTAAACACCCATCCCGCTTACCAGGATTTTCGAACCGAACGCGACAAATTTTCCAGCAGTGAAAACATTGTCGTAAACGAAGATTTGTTATTCACACTTCTTTACTATTCTGAACTTGGATTTGAATATATTGACAGCCTGAGTAGCGTCATACGTATAAACGGGCTGCGTAGTTTTGACACTGCCAAGCTAAAAAAGACCCCTTATCAAGAACTTAAATTAAACCCAGCTCCTTAAGTTCATTTCGAAGCTCTGGCGGGATATCAATTACTTTGCTGTTTGCGGGCAAATCTTTTGGCACCGAACTGTTCTCCAAGTACCGCCAACCTTGAAAAGCACGGCGCGGCTGGCCTTCAGTGAGATGAATTTTCTTATCCATTTTGATCATACACTTAATGCCGCTTTCGGTCTTAACATCGTCAAGCCCGATGATACGCTGTCTTGCAAGAACGAACCCTTTGATCACCCAATAGAGAGAACCACCATCAAGAACTTCGTCAGCTCTGCGAGGTTTAAACCTTGTTACATGAAAATTATACTCAAGACCTTTATTGCGTGGATCGGCTTTTCGCAGCTCCATAAGGTGTTCCACGCTATCTACCCCTACACATAATTTTATAATATGAACGGTCATTGATCAGAGCAACATCATCGACGCGAGGCCGAGAAAGGCGAAAAAACCAATAACATCTGTGATTGTAGTCACAAAGATACTGCTGGCCAGCGCTGGATCCACATTTAACTTATCCAGCATTATCGGGATTAAAATGCCAGCCAGTCCGGCCATTACCATATTGACGATCATAGCGATACCCATCACCGAACCTAGCATTACATTCTCAAACCAGAGCCACGACAGACCGCCTATTAAAATCGCAATAATAACGCCGTTTACAAGTGCAATAGAAAACTCGCGAAAAACAATTCTTCTGACGTTAGTCGCCGTCAGGTCACGGGTGGCAATAGCACGCACCGTCACCGTCATGGTTTGAGTGCCCGCATTCCCGCCCATTGAAGCAACAATTGGCATCAGCACGGCGAGCGCCACCATTTGTTCAATGGTTGCGTCAAATATAGCAATGACCATCGATGCAAGAATGGCTGTGGCCAAATTGACAATAAGCCAGATCACACGGTTTTTGGAAGCCACAAAGACACTTTCAGTAATGTCCGTTTCCCGAATACCGGACATCAACATCAAATCTTCCTCAGCTTCTTCCTCTATAACATCAACGATGTCATCAAAGGTAATCACACCGATGAGCCGTCCCTCGTCATCTACAACACCCATGGATGTCAGATCGTACTGACGAAATAGGTAGGCCACTTCTTCCTGGTCTGTATCAACCGGCACCACGGTCGGGTCTACTTCCATGATCTCGCTAATTTTCTGATCACGGTCACTACGGACGATTTTATTAAGCGCAACTGTGCCAATTGGGTGATGCTTCGGATCGACGATGAACACCTCATAAAATTCGTCAGGCAAATCTTCAGCAGTTCTAAAATAATCGATCACGGCACCAACCGTCCAACGACCCGGCACTGAGACCAATGTTCTTTGCAATAGACGACCGGCACTATCTTCTGGGTAGGAAAGCCCTTCTTCGATAGCAAGTCTGTATTCATCCGGCAGTGCTTCAATAATTTTGCGTTGCTCTACCTCGTCCATATCCTCAAGCACATGAACGGCATCATCACTTTCCATCTGCGATATGGCTCGCGCGACATCTCTGTCGTCCATTTCAGCAATCACGTCATCAAGGGTGCTGTCATCGAGCTCAGAAAGAACACCCGGTTCCATGCGAGAACCGATTATCGAGGTCAGAAGTTTTCGGTGATTGTCGCCAAGTTGTTCAAATATGTCAGCGACATCGGCACTGTGTAGAGGGTCAAGCAGGAAATCAACCTGCTCGTTATCCAGATTATCTAAGGCGTAGACAATCTCTTCCACCAGTTCTGGTGAAACCGGTAGCACATCATCCATTTGGGTTTCGCTCTCAAGCGCGCTGTTTTCGTTATTCACAGTCATCATTTTCCCTGAGCCAGTTAATTTTATCGTCTTAAAATCGTTTGAGGTCAAGAAGTTAAATAATTACATCCAGCAAATTATACATATATGCTTCCAATGAGTACTAAGATGAATTAAGTTTCGCTATATTTTAATTCTTAAATTCAGGAAAGTTATAACCGTGCAATCATTTCATCCTCCAAAAAGAACTCTTATGGGCCCCGGACCATCTGATGTTTCCCCACGTGTACTCGAAGCCATGGCCCGCCCAACCATCGGCCATCTTGATCCTGCCTTCCAAACACTAATGGATGAAATTAAAGACCTGCTCAGATATGCTTTCAAAACCGAAAATAAGCTAACTTTTCCAGTATCGGCACCGGGTTCAGCTGGCATGGAGACCTGCTTTGCCAATCTTGTTGAAAAGGGCGATAAAGTTATAGTCTGCGTTAACGGTGTGTTCGGCACCCGCATGGTTGAAAATGTCGTGCGCTGCGGCGGTGAAGCTATTGTCGTTGCAGATGAATGGGGCACGCCGGTGTCCGTTGATAAAGTCGAAGAAGAACTTAAAGCCAATCCGGACGCAAAAATCGTCGCCTTTGTTGCAGCAGAAACATCAACGGGCGTTGCATCAGATACCAAAGCCCTTTGCGCTCTTGCCCACGAATATAATTGTCTGAACATTGTTGATGCGGTCACTTCGCTCGGCGGGTCAGAACTAGATGTGGATGGCTGGGGTATCGATGCCATTTATTCAGGATCACAAAAATGCCTGTCCTGTCCACCTGGTCTTTCACCAGTCAGCTTTAACGAGCGCGCCATAGAAAAAATTAAGAACCGCGAAACACCGGTCCAGAGCTGGTTCATGGATCTAAACCTTGTCATGGGATACTGGGACGGAACGGGTGGTCGCTCTTACCACCATACAGCACCGGTTAATGCCATGTACGCCCTTCATGAAAGCCTTCTGATCCTAAAAGAAGAAGGACTTGAAAATGCGTGGAAACGTCATTTTGACCTATCACAAAAACTGCGTGAAGGTTTTGCTGAAATGGGGATTAAATATCTGGTCGATGAAAAATATGCCCTACCGCAACTTAATACCATCATAATTCCGGATCATATCACCGACGAAGCGGCAATCCGTACCAAGCTCCTCAATGATCATAATCTGGAAATCGGCGCGGGTCTTGGTGCACTTGCCGGCAAAGTATGGCGCATTGGTCTCATGGGCCACGCAGCATCACAAGAAAACGTTGATAAATGCCTGAGCGCGTTTAAAGCGGTGATGAATTAGCGGGTCAGCACACCAAGCAAGTTTGCGTCGTTAGCAATACGTTCGACCATGCGCTCCATTATGCTGCGCAGGATGGAATTGTTTGTTGCTTCGTTCGCGGAAAAAGGCACTGTCCGCTCTTCGTTATTTGAGTAAGTATTAGAATAACCCTTATCGGCAACATCAACCCTGACCCGTGATTTTGTTGCAATCGTGGTTGTCACCAATGCGCCGTCTTTCGTGTAGCTTAGTTCTTCCAGGGACACGACCATTTTTACCGCACCAGAGTTGCTGGCCGCTGTGACATTAAATCCTTGCTTCGAATAAGCATCAACAAGTGCAACACCGATAAGCTCAGCCAGGTCCTGACTGGTAATCAGATGACTATCTTCGTCGATTGCACCGATCACACCGGTAGAACGCGCGTCATCAACCGTAATCGAAAGAGAAACACCATTGCCAATACTGGATGGTGCCACACTTGGATAAATTTCGATCTGCGCATCCTGTGACGGTGTGCCGCAGGCAGGCAGAATGAGTAAAATCAGTAAAGCAATTTTTTTCATAAACTTTCCTTCACATACTTTCGACAATGACCGTGTGGCCAGCAGTGTTTATTTTTCAGGATCACAAGTATCCTAGTCCCGGGTCAAGTAGGCAGTTATTACGGTGAAAGCTCCAAACTATAGCCTGTTATAAAGGTAGCAACCGTGGAAACATCAATCATATTCGGCCCCACATAACGGATAGTATGGCTATCAATGCGTTCAAACTGCGGCAGGTAGGCCA
Source organism: uncultured Kordiimonadaceae bacterium (assembly GCA_963976585.1). Classification (GTDB taxonomy): domain Bacteria; phylum Pseudomonadota; class Alphaproteobacteria; order Sphingomonadales; family Emcibacteraceae; genus Pseudemcibacter. The sequence continues at coordinate 30,372 of CAXBLS010000001.1, read as the reverse complement.
ACATTTCACTGACCCGGTAATTTTTAAAACTCATATCCATGGTAATGGGACCTTCGAGCTTCAGTGGTTTAAAGTCCTTGATCCGGGCGATGGCTGCTTTGGTTTTTGCGGCGATTAATTTACGCGACGCAGCCGGATGAAGAGATTTTGCGGAATGGAAGCTATAATCCCACTTAACCACTGCCCCTTCCATGTCGCCGATGCTGTCCTGCGCTTCCTTGACCGCCGCATTATCACCGGAAATCATGATGACGGGCGTGCCGTATTCGCCGGCAATTGCAGCGTTAAAATAACTTTCCCCCGCTATCTTACCATTGAGTTTTAGACTAGTGATATCAGCACTTGATTTTGTGTGCGCACGAACCCCGCTCATATAGTTGGTGCTCGAATGATAACCAATATAAATAGCGCCATCAAAACCACCCTCTTCCAGCCCCTGAACCATGCCAAGCTTACGTGGCCATGAACGAATAACCTTTACATTTTCTGGAAATTTTTCAATGAGTAAATTTTGACCATTGCCGTGGCTATCAGCGACCAGAACTTCCGTTGCGCCAGCCTCAAAAGCGGCCTCAACAGCGGCTAGCGCCTCAGCAGTTGCGAATTCTCTAAACCGTTGATATTCAAAGCCACCCGTGCCCAGCTGCTCACCAGTTACCGCACCCGCGATCCCTTCAAGGTCAACTGAAATGTGTATTTTTAGACCATCATCCTGCGCAAACGCCGTTGACGAAATTAGGACAAATAGTAACGAGGTAATTAATTTTTTCATGTTTTCTCCCCTTAAAAAAAAATCTCCTCATCAGCATAACCAATAAGGAGATCAAATCTAAATATTATTTCTCATTTTACTTTAACGCCGCAGCAGCCGCATCAACTCTTCTCCACAGCGCAATAGTATTTCCGCTCCAGATTTTAGCAATGTCTTCTTCAGAATAACCTCTCGCAACCAATTCAGCTGTAACATTCATTGTTTCAGCAGCACTGTTCCAACCTTCAAGACCGCCACCGCCATCAAAGTCCGACACGATACCCACATGATCAACACCGATCAGCTTCACTGCATAATCAATATGATCGACAAAATCTTTAACGTTTGCAGGCGGGTATTTGGCATTGATCGCATCCATACCAGCTACGTAGGCGGGGTCGTTCGCATATTTGGCGCCGTCCCACTCGCTACCACCGGCCGCAGCAACGACAGCATCACGAAGCGCGCCAACTTCCGGCCCTTTTTCAGGATAATATTTAACGAATCCATCGAGGCCGACGATTTGCACTACGCCATTGGCAGCACCAATTGCCTTGAGCTGCTCGTCGTTGAGGTTTCTTCTATGCTTCGAAAGTTCCCAAACACCGGAGTGTGATGCGATCACGGGTGCTTTTGAATATTCGGTTGCCTGCATCATACATTTGATGGATACGTGAGAAATATCAACCATCATTCCAAGGCGGTTCATCTCGTCAATCACCTGATATCCAAATTCGCTGACGCCACCATGTTCTTCTTCGACGTCACCAAGGCTCGCCAATGGTGTCGCACTGTCACAAATGTCATTGTGACCGTTATGTGCCAGCGTCATATAACGTGCGCCCATATTATAAAATTCTTCTACTCGCGAAAGGTCCTTACCAATCACATAACCATTTTCGATACCGATCATGGCAACCTTACGTCCACTGGCCGCTATTTCTTCAAACTCATCAGGGGTATTGGCAAAGCCGATACGGTCGGGATAATGTTCAGTCATTCTGTGAATAGCACTAAATTTTCGGCGTGCCTTTTCTTCGGCGAGCGCGTATCCTTCCGGCGTACGTTCTGTTTGTCCTACATAGACGATGAAGAATGCACTATCGAGGCCACCGGCTTCCATTTTACCGAGATCCACTTGCTGTGGAGTATCAGTGCCTGGATCGTATATTGGGTCAAACGTCATGTCTTCGTGGATATCAACGTGGGAATCGAGTGTCACCACCCTCTCGTGGATTGCTTCAACGCTCATATCTTTTTGCGCATCCGCGGATGCACCATCATTACCGCCTTGATCACCACAACCCGCGAGCGCAAGCGCGGCCAGAGAAACCATTCCTAGTTTTATTTTTTGGTTAAACATGTTATCTCCCACAAATGTTCAAATATTAGTATTATTTTTCGGAACATATGAAAGAATAAATTACCCGCCAACGCAACAACAAAAAGTATTATTTGGGTGAATTAGTGATTAAAATCACTCAAAAGGGATATATTCACCTTTGACAGGGATCATGCAGTCAAAACAATTGGGAACAATTTCACCCTCTGCATGCTGGTATATAACTATCTTTTTGGTTTTTGGTAGCGCATTTTCCTTACGCGCATTTTCAAATAACCACGGTGTCATAAATGAAATGTCAGTCTCTGGCAATGAGGCCAGATGTTCTATATCACCCGTATCACCGCTTAAATAGAGCTTCTTACCGCCCCAGTCGAGCAAATATGAATAATGCTCGGTCTGCGCCGATTTGGTTCGGATAGCTTGAATCTGCATAGGACCGTGGATAAGATTTTCTTCAACAACTATTGTATCAGGCTTTATGATCGGATCTGGTAGCACTAGAGCCACTTCTGCATCTGGGCTTAAGGCTTGGTCAATAGCATGATCTTTTCTCACTTCTGTGACGACTCTATCTCTGGCTTCATTGAGTTCTGCATATCTGCGTTGAAGATCACCGACGACTTCCGATGGTGCAATGACTTTCCATCCCAGCGTCATAAAGACGTCTGGATCAAAATGGTCGGTCAGGCGGTTGGTGATGAGTGTCGTAACATTATTATCTTGTTCAACAAAATATGGGTAGTTATAGACCATATGTCCATAAGCACCTGAAACATAGGGAAAATCCGTGAATAAGATATATTCTCCATCGGTAATCCGAAGGCTTGCATTTGCTAAAAAATTTATTGAAATATCTCTGGCAGAACTGCCAGATATCATAAACATTCCTGCGAGAAATGAACAGAATATTGTTCTTAAGTGCTTATAAAACATAACTTACTCCTAATGTAAAAATACATAACTACTCAACTAACTGTGCCCGGAGGCGATTATATAACGTTTTAGGTGGGACACGCAAGACTTGAGAAAAAAAGCAATATTTCCACGCAGACAATTGATCAGATAATCATCCATGATAGCGAACAATGATCTCAGATTTTTCTCAGATTTTTTTTGGGGATAATGGTGCGGTCGAGAAGACTCGAACTTCCACGGGCCAAAGCCCACAGCGACCTCAACGCTGCGCGTCTACCAATTCCGCCACGACCGCATTTTCGTAGTTTGGTAAATCAATTGTGGTGGAGTATCAAATGAAGCGCTCGAACGCAACAGAAATATGAAAAACCGCGTTATTTTCTTATAAAACCAAGCTCACGGAAGCTTTTGACACCCTCAAGTAGAGTAATGCCAATATTTTCGCCGGAAACCATAATTTCGCCTTTGGCAATCAATTCGCCGTTGGCGTATATTTTTACCGGACTATCGCAATGTTCCTGAAGTTCAATGACCGCACCACGGCCCAGTTTGAGCAGCTGTTTCACGGGCATTAAATTCTGGCCGAGAACAACGGTGAGTTCAACTTCCACATCTTCGATCGCTTGTGACATTTATAAAGCCTTTATACTTCCCAATTGGATGATATAAATATATATCATCAACAGTGAAACATTATAGTTATTTTTTGGTTAACATTGCAAAGATAAAGATTACATGACTTCGCCTAATATTGCATTGAAATTCAGTGAAGGGCTGACCGATTACGAAGACGCCGTGCGCTTTATGGAAAATCGCGTCGCAGAAATTCGTGCGGGTAGCGCCGATGAGCTGATCTGGTTCGTCGAACATCCACCGCTTTATACGGCGGGCACCTCATCGAAAGAAGCAGACCTGCTCTCACCGAAGCGGTTCCCCGTATATGATGCGGGCCGCGGCGGTCAGTACACATACCATGGGCCAGGACAGCGTGTTGTTTATGTGATGCTTGATTTGAATAAGCGCGGTAAGGACGTTCGACAGTTTGTCGCCAATCTTGAAAGCTGGGTTATAAACACTCTGGCGGAATTTAACGTGGTCGGGGAAAAACGCGATGGCAGGATTGGCGTCTGGGTGCGCCGCGAAGCAGGCCGCGAAGATAAAATTGCCGCCATCGGTGTCAGGGTCCGTAAATGGGTCACCTTTCACGGTATCTGTATTAATGTCGAGCCAGACTTAAGCCACTATACCGGTATTGTACCATGCGGCATTTCAGAGCACGGTGTAACCTCGCTGGTCGATCTCGGCCTTCCGATCACTATGGGTGATCTTGATGCTGCATTAAAACGCACATGGACAGAAATTTTCGAAAGTAGCAACTAGAACCCACGTCTTTCGGCGATGTTCACCGTCGGTTTCTGGATAAACCCTTTTTTGGTGATCCCCATAGCCGTGGTCGTTTCAATCTCATCGACCTTGGCGGATGGCGGACCGACTTCGCAAAGTTTCGCCATCTTATCCACGTCATCTTCCAAGCCAACCAGTAGCACTTCTACTGTTCCGTCGGTCCGGTTTCTGACCCAGCCATCTAATTGAAGATCATTGGCGTGACGTACGGTCCAATCCCGAAAGAACACACCCTGAACTCGTCCTCTGATGAGCAGTCTAAGCGCTTTTTGTCCTGGTTTCAGCATCGTTCACTCAAATTCCATGATAATCTCATCAACCGCAAGACTGCCGCCGGCTTCGGCTGATATTTTCGCGACCTTGCCATCATGTTCCGCACAAAGGATATTTTCCATTTTCATGGCTTCGATCACGCACAACTTCTGTCCTGCCTTGATCTCATCACCCGCAGCCACATTAATAGACACCACTAGGCCCGGCATAGGACACTGCAAATATTTGGACATGTCAGCGGGCACTTTTTTCGGCATAAGAGCTGCCAGCTCCAGCTCGCGCGCGCTGCGTACATGAACCACTTCCGTCGCGCCGTCATAGCCTAGCTCATATCCGTCCGGTAGATATTTAACTTTTACGTTTACCTTATCACCATTGATCGTTGCTGAAAAAACTGGTGAGCCCGGCGCCCAAAGGGTTTCTACTTCATAAACAACACCGCCAGTAATGACATTGCATCCATCATGGGTCATAAGAAAGTTTGCTGGCTGAACCTCACCATCAAGCTGCACCTGCCAGGTTTCGGAAAATGAGCTGCTATCTTCGTTCATTCGCCCGCTGATGGTTGACTGGCGCCCCATTTCACAGGAATGGACTGTAGTGGCGACGGCAATCATGATATTCCATGCCTCAAGGCTTAGTGTACCGCCGTTAAAACCGTCTTGATATTCTTCCTCAATATATTTGGTCGTAATATCCCCACTTTTAAAGCGCGGCGATTTTAATACATCAGATAAAAATGCAATATTGTGTCCGACACCTCGAATATAATATTCATCAAGAGCCAAACGCAATTTATCGATGGCCTGATCCCGGTCTTTGCCGTAGGCGATAACCTTGGCGATCATAGGATCATAATAAATGCTGATCTCACTGCCTTCATATATACCACTGTCTATGCGGATATGGGCATCTTCCTCAGGCGGCATATAGTCTGAAACCCGGCCCGTCGACGGCAAGAATCCCCGCAGCGGATCTTCTGCATATATTCTCGCCTCCACCGCCCAGCCATTTATTACCACCTCTTCCTGAGAAATATTAAGGGGTTTCCCTGCTGCACTTCTGATCATTTGCTCCACTAGGTCGATCCCTGTAACCAGTTCGGTAACGGGATGCTCCACCTGAAGGCGGGTGTTCATTTCCAGAAAATAAAAATTCTGGTCTTTATCAACAATAAATTCCACAGTACCCGCAGAGCTGTAGTCTACCGATTTTGCAAGAGCAATAGATTGATTACCCATGGCAACACGTGTTTCCATGCTAAGGAATGAACTTGGCGCTTCTTCGATCACTTTTTGATGGCGGCGCTGGATTGAACATTCCCGTTCTGCCAGATAAATTACATTGCCGTGTTTATCGCCGAGCACTTGAATTTCTATGTGACGCGGATCTTCAATGAACTTTTCCGCAAAAACCCGATCATCACCAAAGCTTGATTTTGCTTCATTTACCGCAGAATTAAAGCCTTCACGTGCCTCATCATCATTATAAACAACTCGCATCCCCTTGCCGCCCCCGCCAGCCGACGCCTTGAGCATCACCGGATAACCTATTCCCCTTGCAACTTCCACTGCTTCTTCAGCGTCCTTGATAACTTCCATATATCCGGGAATGGTATTGACGCCACTTTCTTCCGCAAGTTTTTTAGATGATATTTTATCACCCATAATGCCAATGGCCTTCGTCCCAGGACCAATGAAAGTGATGCCTTCTTTGTCAAGTAATTCACAAAAGTCTGAATTTTCAGAGAGAAACCCGTAGCCCGGATGAACAGCATCTGCCCCGGTCTGTTTTGCCGCTGCAACAATTTTATCAGCGACGAGATAACTTTGCGCTGCGGGCGAAGGGCCAATATGAACTTTTTCATCGGCCATTCTCACATGTAGCGCATCGGCATCGGCATCAGAATACACAGCGACGGTAGCGATCCCCATTTTCTGGGCTGTTTTAATGACACGACAAGCTATTTCGCCGCGGTTTGCTATGAGTATTTTCTTTATCATTATAAGTTCCTACAGCGGGATGTTGTCGTGTTTTTTCCACGGATTTTTAAGATCTTTATTCTTAAGCATCCGTAGTCCACGACTGATACGCCGCCGTGTGGCATGGGGCATAATCACATCATCAATATATCCTCTGCGCGCCGCCACAAATGGATTGGCAAATTTATCAGAATATTCCTGGGTTTTTTCTGCGAGTTTGTCCGGGTCCTTTGCTTCCTCGCGGAAGATAATCTTCACCGCCCCCTCTGCCCCCATCACGGCAATTTCCGCTGTTGGCCAGGCAAAATTGAGATCTCCGCGAAGATGTTTTGATGCCATCACATCATAGGCACCACCGTAGGCCTTGCGGGTGATCACTGTAATTTTGGGCACCGTTGCTTCGCCGTAGGCGAAAAGCAATTTGGCACCGTGCTTAATAACACCACCATATTCCTGTGCCGTTCCGGGAAGGAACCCCGGCACATCAACAAAAGTAATAATTGGAATATTAAAACAGTCGCAGTAGCGAACAAAGCGGCCCGCCTTACGTGATGCATCGTTATCAAGACATCCAGCAAGGATCATGGGTTGATTGGCGACAATACCGACGGTGGAGCCTTCAATTCGTGCAAAACCGGTAAGAATATTCTTGGCAAACGCGGGTTGGATTTCAAAAAAATCGCCCTCGTCCACCGTTTTTCGGATCACCTCATGCATATCGTATGGTTTATTTGGATTGTCGGGTATCACACTATCAAGCGACATTTCATCGTTGTTATGCTGGTCGAATACTTGTCGTGTCGGTGGTTTTTCCCTGTTATTGAGCGGCATAAAATCGATCAATCGCCTGGTTTGTTTGATCGCTTCAAGATCGTTATCATACGCATTATCTGCAACACCCGATTTTACGGTATGAGTAGTGGCACCGCCAAGTTCTTCCTGCGTCACCACCTCATTGGTTACTGTCTTTACTACGTCGGGACCAGTCACAAACATATAGCTGCTATCCCTTACCATAAATATAAAATCTGTCATGGCAGGTGAATAAACCGCACCGCCAGCACAGGGGCCCATAATGAGCGATATTTGTGGCACCACGCCAGACGCCAACACATTGGCCTGGAACACTTCAGCATAACCGGCAAGTGCCGATACCCCCTCCTGAATACGCGCACCACCGGAATCATTTATACCGATCACCGGTGCGCCATTTTTCATCGCCATATCCATGATCTTGCAGATTTTCTCGGCGTGGGTTTCAGAAAGCGAGCCACCAAAAACCGTAAAATCCTGACTATAGACGAATATAAGGCGTCCGTTCACGGTTCCTGAACCGATAACAACGCCGTCCCCGGCAATTTTACTATTCTCCATACCAAAATCTATTGATCGATGTTCTTTGAACATATCATATTCTTCAAAACTGTCTGGATCGACAAGAAGCTCTATCCGCTCTCTTGCTGTGAGTTTTCCCTTGGCGTGTTGTGCGGCAATGCGCTTTTCGCCGCCGCCAGCCCTTGCGGACTGGCGTCGCTCTTCCAGTTTATCGAGGATATCCTGCATTTATGGTCTCCCTAGATTTATGTTACCGATTAGTAACATAAACACCCATATCTCTTCAACATATTTTTTTATATGTTTCTTATCGGCAAAGTGAAAGGAACCGGGCGGCATTTCCCAATTCAGCCTTAAGGTTAGCCCTGCGGTCTTCCGCCTCATAGTCACTACCCCATTTTGAAACCTGAAAGTTTTCATCAAGGTGGCCTGCTTCCCACGCTTCCTCAGTTGAAATATGGCCTTCAAACATGTTGATCCCGATGGTTATTGACCCGCATACTGCGGTCATGCCGTAAAATGCCATCAGAGGAAAGTCTTCAATATTTTCAATAAGCTTTCTTATTTTCAATATCTGCTCAGGATCTTGTTCCTGAAAAATGATACCAGTTGTCACTTTGAGTTCGACCGAGTGAAGTTCCTTTATGCGCTCTAACAGGGGATCCCATATTTCATTTTGTAACTTTACCAATTCTTGGGGGTTTTCTGCACGGTAGCAAAGCTGATCAGATCCTGCAAATTCCACCAATTCACCGACGATCTCACTGCGCATTGCTGCTACCCTGTCAATGGCCGTGTTCATGAGCTTGGTAATCGGCATTGAGTCAGGATCAATTTCTTTCTCCTGATCATGCCATTCTTTTGCGACAGCATCCGCCATAGCCTTCGTCGGCATCAGGCACAAGCTTTGCTGTGGTGTTTTGATGTTTTTACCATCAAGCAAGACGGTGAACATTTCGCCCTGTCCACTGACACTAACATCTTTATAAAAACGTTTCATTTAATCCTTCAACAAGTCGACAAATTCTGAAATATGATTGATAATGTGACTGGCTCCTGATGAAACCAGCTCATGCTTCTCATGATAACCCCATGTCACCCCCACTGAATGAACGCCAGCTTGTTTGGCCATGATCATGTCATATGTGGTGTCCCCGATCATGTAGGTATTCTCCCGCAGTACGCCGGTATCAGACAGGGCAACATTGATCATTGACGGATGTGGTTTTCCAGGACCATCGTCCGCGGTATTAAGAGTAACAAAATGATCTTCAATACCGTGGTTCTTTAACGTACTCTTGAGACCACGTGTTGATTTTCCGGTTGCTACCCCCAATAAAATCCCCATATCCCCCAACTCAAGAATTGCGTCTTTTATGCCTTCATAAAGCGGTTCATGATGATCTTCCTGAGTTCTTAAAAACTGAAAATGATCAACAAATTCTTTGTGCAAAAGACTGTGATCATGATCCGACAAATCTGGATAAATCCTCGTAATAGCTTCAAATAGTGAAAGGCCGACAATGCGTCTAACCGGTTCGTCCCCCGCATACGGGATGTTGCAGTTTTCACTTGCCTGCTTCATGGCATTGATAATCATATGTTGACCATCGACCAACGTGCCATCGCAATCAAAGAGAGCAAGCTTAAGGTCTTCAGACATTGTCCACATCCTCAAACGGATCACTATTTTCATCATCGTCAAAACCGAACAGATCCCAACTTTCACGCATATGCGTTGGAAGAGGCGCTTTAACCGAAAGTAGTCCGCCGTCCGGATGGTCTATTTCGATGGAGCGAGCGTGAAGATGGAGCTTCTTGCTGATCGGTCCATCGATAAAGGCTTCTTTGGCAGCATATTTACCGTCCCCAATGATCGGCGTACCCAGTACTGTTGCATGAACACGGATTTGATGAGTGCGTCCTGTCACAGGCCGAAAGGCCATCCATGTTACGGTGCCTGCAGCGCTATCCATAACTCTAAAATCAGTGATCGCGCGCTTTCCCTCGTCCGATACAGCCATGCGTTCGCCGCGGGTGCCCGGTTCTTTATCCAGCGGTGCCTGAACGGAACCCTCAGTCTGAGACGGTTTTCCCTTTACGAGTGCCCAGTAAATCTTATTGGTTTTTCTGGTTCTAAAGCTTTCCGTAAGCGCCTTTGCTGCCCTTCCTGTGCGGGCAATGATCAAAACGCCACTGGTATCTTTATCTAGTCTGTGCACAAGTTTCGGTTTTTCCTGCTCGTCACCCTGAAGTGCTTCAAGCATGCCGTCAACATGACGGGGGGTGTTGGTTCCACCTTGTACGGCGAGACCCGGAAGTTTATTAAGCACGATAACACTGTCGTCCTGATAGATAACCATCTCGCGCATCATAAGAGCATCTTCAGGAGATATTCTCCTTGCGATTTTCGGTTTGCTGCTCTCTGATCGCTCATCCTTACCAAGCGGCGGTAGCCTTATTTCCATACCGCCTTCAAGTCTAAAATTCGCTTTGACACGTTTACCGTCAACCCGCACTTCCCCTTTACGGAGAATTTTTGAAAGCCGACCATAACTTAATCCCGGAAAATGGACTTTAAACCATTTATCGAGACGCCAATCACTTTCATTATCTTTTACATATTCGCGGCTAACACCTGACATAAATTTTCCTTAAACTAAAGCGCGACCGGCAAACAATCCGGCAAACAGGGCGACAACCCCCACAAACATTGACCCAAGTGCGTAAAGCGCGGCAGTTGAAATTTGACCTTTTTCAATCATCAGCCCCACCTCAAGCGAGAAGGCTGAAAATGTCGTAAAGCCCCCGAGTATGCCAATAATGATAAAGCCCTGCCATTCGTGGGAAAGACTATAACGAAGCGCAAACAGCTCCACCATAAGACCAATCAGAAATGAGCCAAGAATATTAACGGTCAATGTTCCCCATGGAAATCCCGGTCCCATCAGATGAAACATTCCCCTTCCGACAAGAAAACGTGCCACTGCACCGATTGCGCCACCGGCTGCCACTGCGACTATCATGTTCATAAATAAAATCCCTGCCCTATTCTTATCATCATTGTCTTTTATAGGTATTTCTGCGATAATCCAACTATATACTTATGAACATAGTCTAGGGGAGACCAACTTGTTCCCACTATCAATTTTTTTAAATAAACTTATCAAGCATGGTACGTTAAATATCATCGATACCAAAGGAAAAATGCACGTATTCGCTGGGACAGCAGAGCCCGCGGTTACGATCCGTTTCAAGGATACGTCCTTGCTGTGGAAAATATTTTTTAGACCTGATCTCAAGGCGGGCGAAGCTTATATGGACGGGTCTCTGACCATTGAACCACCACACAATGTCTATGATTTTCTTTACCTGATAACAAAAAACATGGAATGGCGCCCAGATAATCCATTTCATTTGATGGGTGGGGACCCTTACAGTCGCTTTAAAGGGTGGTTTAATCAGATAAACTGGCCTGGAAAGTCAAAGAGTAATGTTGCCCATCATTATGATCTTTCCGATGATCTCTACGATTTGTTTCTTGATGATAATCGGCAGTACTCTTCTGCCTATTTTCTGACGCCTGACGAAACGCTGGAACAAGCCCAATTAAATAAAATGAACTTGATTGCTAAAAAGCTTTTCTTGCGCCAAGATCAAAACGTGCTCGACATCGGCTGTGGTTGGGGTGGTTTGAGCAAGTATTTGAATAAAATCTCCGGCGCCAATGTTACTGGTGTTACCCTAAGTGAAGAACAGCTCAAGGTCGCGGAGCAAAACACCACCGAAAATGAACGCGTCAATTTCCGACTACAAGATTACCGTGATGTAAAAGAGGAGTTCGACCGCATTGTTTCCGTTGGTATGTTCGAACATGTGGGTCGAAAGCAATATCAGACATTTTTTAATAAAGTTTATGAATGCCTGAGCGAAGACGGGATAGCACTTATACATACTATCGGTCGAGCTGATGGCCCTGGCGAGACCGATCCTTGGACCAAAAAGTATATTTTCCCGGGCGGTTATGCTCCCGCTCTCTCAGAGATTGCCCCCGTTATCGAAAAAAGCGGATTATATATTACTGACATGGAAGTGCTTAGACTTCATTATGCAAATACTTTGGCCGAATGGCGGAAACGTGTCGATGCCAATAAAGACAAAATCATTGAACTTTATGACGAGAAGTTCTTGAGGATGTGGGAATTTTATCTTGCAAGTGCTGAATGTGCCTTTAGAAACCTTGGCCATGTTGTGTTTCAATTTCAACTTGCGAAGAAACAGGATAACGTACCGCTTAATCGACGCTATTTATCAGATTAGTCTTTTTCAGCTCTTAGTTTCGCCCAATATTCGAGACGCTTTGATATTTCTCTCTCAAATCCTCTGTTGACAGGCGTATAATATTGTTCACGGTTTAATTCTTCCGGGAAATAATCCTGTCCAGAAAAACCATCCTTTGCGTCATGATCATATTGATAGTCTTTACCGTAACCCAAATCTTTCATCATCTTAGTGGGGGCGTTTAAGATATGCATGGGCGGACTTAATGATCCGGTTTCCTTTGCTCGCCTTAAGGATGCTTTTTGTGCTTTGTAGACGGCATTGGATTTTGGTGCTGTGCCCAAATAAATAACAAGTTGTGTAAGCGCCAGATCGCCCTCAGGGGAACCAAGAAATTCATAAACTTCCCGCGCTGCGTTTGCCTGTATCACAGCCTGCGGGTCGGCAAGACCGATATCTTCAACCGCAAACCTTACTAGGCGCCTGAGGATATAAAGTGGATCTTCCCCACCAGCGAGCATCCTTGCCGTCCAGTAAAGTGCTGCGTCCGTATCTGAACCCCTAAGTGATTTATGAAGCGCAGAAATAAGATTATAGTGCCCTTCCCGGTCCTTATCATAAACTGGTGCGCGTTTTTGAAGCACCTGCAAAAGCGCATTGCTGTCAAGATCCTCATCAAACTGTAGACCAAGAAGGATTTCAGAGAGGTTCAGAAGATACCGTCCGTCACCGTCAGCCATATTATATAACAGCGCTCTGGCCTCGGCCGTTACAGGAAGGTTTTTGTCCTCCAACGCCTCTGCACGGGACAAAAGTTCTTCCATAGCCTTATTATCAAGGCGGTTGAGAGTTAACACCTGCATTCTAGATAACAGTGCGGCGTTAAGTTCAAACGAAGGGTTCTCAGTCGTCGCACCGACCAGCACAATGGTACCGTCTTCAACATAAGGCAGGAAGCCATCTTGCTGTGAGCGGTTAAAGCGGTGAATTTCATCGACAAAAAGCAATGTACCTTTACCGGTACGCCGTCTTTCTTTCGCCGCTTCAAAACATTTACGAAGGTCGGCAACGCCGGAAAATACAGCTGATATCTGCTCAAAATAAAGATCAATATCTTCGGCGAGCAATCTGGCCGTGGTGGTTTTTCCGGTTCCCGGCGGCCCCCAAAAAATAAGTGATGATAGATGGCCCGCCTTCAGCATCCGTCCAAGTGTGCCATCAGGTCCTGTTAGATGATCCTGCCCGACAACTTCATTCAGTTTTTGCGGTCGAAGCCGGTCTGCGAGCGGCCGTGGTGCCCCCTCTTCAAGACCAGCACTGGCGAATAAATCACTCATCGACAGCTATAGCTCCCGCGGCCACGGGCCGTGCATTCGATAAGGCGGCCAGCACGACGCACGGCAAATGAGACATCATTTCCGACATCACCGAGCACGTCCTCAAGAGTTTTTACGCTATCGATATCTTCGTCATCAACGCTTTCAAAAATATCGCCGGCACGCAATACATTGAGCCTTCTCACCGGACTTGATCGGTCAATTTCAAGAATTATCACACCGGTTTCAAAGATGCTCAATCCCAACTCTTCCGAGAATGCGGGAGAGAGATTCCCTACTTCCATATTTTCAAATATATGGTCCCCTTCAAGAACTGTGATATTTCTTGGTGGTGTTTCCGGGATCGTTTCGAGTTCAACCGTAACTTCTTTGCGGTCATCACCATTCAATACGTCAAGTGTCGTTTCCCCGCCAACCTTACCGAGACCTATAAAATAACGAAGTCCCTGTGTATCAAAAATTTCTTCACCGTCGATGGCTAGGATCACGTCACCGGGTTCCAATCCGGCACGGTCCGCTGGACTATCCGGATATACATTATCCACAAGCACACCACCCGGTCGGTCAAACCCAAGGCTTTCTGCAATTTCTGATGATACGGCCTGCCCAGTAGCCCCAAACCATGGACGAACTATTTTTCCGTCATTCAACGCCGCAGTTAGCACGAAATCAACCATTTTAACGGGGATCGCAAAACCAATGCCATTTGAACCGCCGCTGCGTGAATAGATAGACGTGTTAATCCCAACAAGCTTCCCGTCCATACCAACCAACGCCCCTCCGCTATTACCGGGATTTACAGCCGCATCGGTTTGAATGAAAAATTGGTAATCATCGTCGCCAACTTGTGTTCGAGCAAGCGCAGAGACAATCCCGCTGGTCACCGACTGACCAACTCCAAACGGATTACCAATTGCCAGTACCAGATCTCCAACTTCTACATTTTCTGACTGGCTGAATTCTAGGGTATTAAGATCATCCCCTTCTGGCTCAATCCTAAGAATCGCGAGGTCAGAGCTTTCGTCCATCAAAATAACCTCCGCCTCGAACTCACGGCGGTCGGAAAGCGCTACGGTAATTTCGTCTGCACCATTGATTACATGATTATTGGTAACGATGATACCTTCTTCGCGGACGATAACGCCAGATCCGAGAGAACGTTCAATCCGCTCGCGTGGAGCACTAGAGCCGCCAAAAAATCGGCTAAAAAATGGATCATTAAGAAATGGTGACGTTCGGGTTTTCACGACCCGTTTTGTATAGATATTGACCACAGCCGGTGCGACTTCACGGACAACCGGGGCGTAAGATAATTTAACTTCTACGTCTGAGATTGGAACCCGTTTGTTATCTGTACTTTGGGCAACCGAATTTAATTGCATCGTGCCATTCATCAGAACCATTGTCAGCGCCAAAAGTGATAAAAGTCCAAGCCCAATTTTCATCATTTTTTTCATAATCATTCCAATAAGTTAATTAAACATACCGTCATTTATAAATATAATACATGGCAGAATTATGTAATCTGTACCATTAAAGCAAAAAGGCAGATCTAAGACCTGCCTTTTATAGATATAATTTAATTTCTATTTTGCAAGTGATCGTCCCGCTGAACCAAGATCATCAAATGCTTCATCAAGACGTTCTACAAAAGAAAGCTCGCCTGCGCGAAGCCACTTGCGCGGATCATAGAATTTTTTCTGCGGTGTACCATCCTTTGGATCGATTTGATGGAAAAACGCTTGGTTATGTTCTTGAACATATTTGCCAACACCGTTGGCAAAGGCAAACTGAGTATCTGTATCAATGTTCATTTTGAAAACGCCATAAGAAATAGCAGCTGCGATCTTATCTTTCTCGGATCCGGAACCACCATGAAACACCAGATTAAGTGGTTTTTCGTCAGTACCGTGAGTTTGACTGACTAGTGCCTGGCTGTTTTTAAGGATTTCAGGGCGAAGCTGCACGTTACCCGGTTTATAAACACCGTGAACATTACCGAAAGACGCCGCAACAGAGAAATGACCAATAGGGGTAAGCAAATCATAGGCTTTAAGAACGTCTTCCGGCTGGGTATAAAGATGGGAACTGTCCGCCCCTTCTTCAATATCATGACCAACGCCATCTTCCTCGCCACCAGTGATACCGAGCTCAATTTCAAGACTCATATCAAGTTTTGCCATCCGCTCCAACATGCGGGCACATTCGTTCAGGTTATCATCGATATCTTCTTCGGAAAGATCGAGCATGTGAGAGCTATAAAGTGCTTTACCGTGCTGTTTATAATATTCTTCTGAATGATCAACCAGCGCATCAACCCACGGCACCAATTTACGGTTGGCGTGATCCGTATGCAGCACCGCACAAATGCCGTAATGTTCTGCAAGTAGGTGTACATGCTGCGCCGCTGAGACCGCACCAAGCACTTTGGCCTTAAACCCGTCTTCCATACCGGCACCTGCATAAAACTGTGTACCCCCATTTGAAAACTGGATAATCACGTCAGAGTTATTCTTCGCAGCTGCTTCCATCACCGCATTGACGCTGTTCGTACCCACGCAGTTCACAGCGGCAAGCGCATAGCCGCCCTCTTTACATGCATTTACTAGTTCAACATAGTCTTCGCCGCATACCACGCCCGGTTTAAGTGCCATTTTGATTTTTCCTTAAAATTGAAAAGTTTTTCGATATATCTTTTTATAGAATTATCTGGTCAAAGTCGCAAGACCAACTAATGGTTAACGCAAAATTTCGCATAAAAAAAGCAGCCCCAAAGGACTGCTTCTTCAAAACTCTTATGTAAATCTGATATGTTTAGGCTACTGCGCCTACATCTTCATCTTCGTCTTCATATATTGGACCGCTATCAAGGCCTTTTGCATCTTCATCACGGTCAACAAGCTCAATCACCGCAACAGGTGCTGCATCGCCGTGGCGGAATCCTGCTTTTAGGACGCGAGTGTAACCACCGTTACGCTCTTTATAACGCTCTGCAAGAACATCAAAAAGTTTTTGAACAATCTCTTTATCCGACGCAGGCAATTTTGAAATAACCTGACGGCGTGCGTGAAGCGAACCACGCTTGCCAAGAGTGATCAAACGCTCAACGATTGGGCGAAGTTCTTTTGCTTTTGGAAGCGTTGTAACAATTTGCTCATGCTTAATTAGCGCTGAAGCCATGTTAGCAAACATCGCCTTGCGATGACTGCTTGTTTTGTTAAGCTTACGCCCAGCTTTACGATGGCGCATGGTATTTACTCCTTGAGGGGGTATCCGCCTTCGGACCCGGTCCCATTAATTAAAATTCTTGTTCCAGTTTCTTAACAAGCTCTTCGATATTCTCTGGTGGCCATCCTGGGTTTTCCATTCCAAGACGAAGCCCCATTGAGGAAAGAACTTCTTTAATTTCATTCAGTGACTTACGACCAAAGTTTGGTGTGCGAAGCATTTCTGCTTCTGTTTTACGCACGAGGTCACCGATATAAACAATGTTGTCATTCTTCAGGCAGTTTGCAGAACGAACACTTAGTTCAAGCTCGTCAACACGGCGAAGAAGATTACGATTAAATTCAGGCTCATCGCTTTCTTTATCCGCAGCTGCATCTTCTGGCTCATCAAAGTTGATGAATGTTTGAAGTTGGTCCTGAAGGATACGCGCTGCAAATGCGATCGAATCTTCCGGTGTTACTGTACCGTCTGTTTCGATGTCCATAGTGAGCTTATCATAATCAAGGATCTGACCTTCACGTGTGTTATCAACTTTATAACTTACACGGGTTACCGGTGAGAAAAGGCTATCGACTGGGATAAGGCCTATTGGTGCATCGTCAGCACGATTTTTAACGGCCGCAACATACCCTTTACCCGTGTCAACGGTAAGTTCCATGCGAAGATCAGCACCATCATCAAGGTTACAAATCACAAGATCAGGATTATGAATGGTAATGCCAGTTACTTCTTCGATCTGAGCAGCCGTTACTTCACCTGGGCCAGTGGCTTGTAGCGACAAACGACGCGGACCTTCGATTTCACCTTCGATGCTTACAGCAAGCTTTTTGATATTTAGGATGATATCCGTCACATCTTCGCGCACTCCAGCAATTGATGAAAACTCATGAAGGACATTATCGATATGCACTGATGTTACAGCAGCACCTTGTAATGACGATAGAAGCACACGACGAAGCGCGTTACCAAGTGTCATGCCAAAACCACGCTCTAGCGGTTCTGCAACTACTCTTGCTTTTCTACGTTCTGCACCCTTTTGAATAATTTCCAGGGTTGTTGGTTTTATTAGCTCTTGCCAGTTCGTTTGGATCACGGTTAAATCCTTATCTATTTAGGTCAGGCTTAATATAAATAGCGTATCCGTCCGAAAACGAAATACGCTACAACTATTTACACTCTACGGCGTTTCGGTGCACGACATCCATTATGTGGGATCGGCGTTACGTCACGAATCGAAGTAATTGTAATTCCTAGTGCCATCAAAGCACGCAAAGCTGATTCGCGACCAGAACCCGGTCCCTTAACTTCAACTTCAAGCGTTTTAATGCCATGTTCCATTGCTTTCTTACCAGCATCTTCACCAGCGATCTGAGCCGCATATGGTGTTGACTTACGTGAACCTTTAAAGCCCATTGTGCCAGCTGTTGACCAGGAAATTACATTTCCCTGAACGTCTGCAATAGTGATGATGGTATTGTTGAACGTGCTATTCACATGTGCAATACCGTTGGTAATGTTTTTGCGTTCTTTACGCTTAACTTTTTTCTCTAGTGCCATCGTACTGACCCTTATCCCTTCTTACCGGCTATAGCAATGCGTTTACCCTTACGGGTACGTGCATTGGTGCTAGTACGTTGACCACGAACAGGTAATCTTTTACGATGACGCAGGCCACGATATGTACCAAGGTCAAGCAAACGTTTAATGTTCATAGCGACATCACGACGACGATCACCTTCAACCATATAGTCGGCATCAATCGTTTCGCGGATTTTAATTACTTCCGCATCACTAAGTTCCATCACACGTTTCTCAGGTGCAATACCATTTTTTTCACAAATTTCTTTCGCAGATGTAAGCCCAATCCCATGGATATAGGTTAATGCGATTTCCACCCTTTTAGCGGTGGGTATGTTAACGCCGGATATACGCGCCACGATCGTTTCTCCCGATCTAAAAATTCAAACAATTCAGCAAAATCCATCACGCTAAGAAGCATGACATGAAGTTGCGCGATTATAGGTATTAAGAACACTTAGTCAACCTCTGAAGAAAAGCTTTTTTAAAAAAGTTTTTCGACCTAGATACGAGGTTTAATTCAAGCCACTTAATACATCACTTATTTGGGCGGTGACATCATCGATATCAGCCATCCCATCTACCACTTTCAATAGACCTTGAGCTTCATAATAAGGAAGCAGCGGGGCTGTTTGAGCATGGTAAGCTTCCAGACGCGACGACACGGTTTCCCGATTATCATCTGCCCGGCGTTTGAAATTCGTAGACCCACAGTTGTCGCAGACGCCATCAACTTTGGGCTTAAGGTTCTCGTCATGGTATCCCTGATTACAGTCAGCGCACGTGTAGCGTCCTGTGATCCGATCTACCAAAGCTTCATCATCAACCTGCATCTCGACAATTGCGTCGAGTTTTAAGGCTTTCTGCTTAAGCATATTATCCAAGGCTTCCGCCTGTGCTACGGTCCTTGGGAAGCCGTCAAGTAGGAAACCCTGCTTGCAATCGTCTTCTTCAATACGGTCCGCGATAATTCCAACTACGATTTCATCGGTTACGAGTTTACCCGCATCCATGAAATCTTTGGCTTTTTTGCCAACTTCTGTGCCCGCAGTAACGGCGGCTCTAAGCATATCTCCAGTGGAGAGCTGAACCAGTCCTTGCGCGCTTTCAATTCTTTGTGCCTGTGTTCCCTTACCTGCACCGGGAGGGCCGAGTAAAATAATGATCATTTGCGACGCCTCTTGCCACCACGAAGTTTAGATTTCTTCATGAGACCTTCATATTGGTGAGCCATAAGATGACTGTGGATCTGACCAACAGTATCCATGGTTACATTGACCACGATGAGAAGTGATGTACCACCAAAATAGAACGGGATTGCATATTGGGCTTTAAGGATCTCTGGAAGCAAACAAATTGCGCAGAGATAAATGGCACCAACAGTTGTTAGACGGGTCAGCACGTAATCAAGATACTTTGAGGTATTTTTACCCGGACGAATACCTGGAATAAAACCACCATACTTTTTAAGGTTGTCAGCTGTTTCTTCGGGATTAAACACAAGAGCCGTATAGAAAAAACAGAAAAACACGATACCAACCACATAAAATAGTAGATAAAGCGGCTGACCAGCGCCAAACAAAGACGTCAGTGTTGTTACCCACTCAGGGCCATCAGCACTTGAAAATTGAGCAAGTGACATAGGCATTAAAAGAAGTGATGACGCGAAGATCGGCGGAATAACTCCTGCCGTATTAAGCTTAAGCGGCATATGTGATTGTTCGCCTTGGCTCATGCCGTTTGCTTGTTGTCTTTTTGGGTACTGAATAAGAACGCGACGCTGGGCGCGTTCCACAAAAACAATCGTGGCAATAACCGCAATCACCATCACAAGAAGCGCAACAATAACCAGCGGGCCACCAAGAGTGCCTTTGGCACTCATATCAAGTGTGCTGGCAATAGCGATTGGCAGCTGGGCCACAATGCCTGCGAAAATTATAAGTGAAATACCGTTACCAACCCCGCGCGCCGTAATCTGCTCACCAAGCCAGACCAGAAACATAGTACCGCCAACCAGCGTGATTACCGTCGTCAGACGGAAGAACATGCCAGGCTCAATAGCAATATTCTGCTCAAGACCAGTAGCAATGGCATAAGACTGAACAATACAAAGAACAACTGTACCGTAACGGGTATACTGGTTGATCTTGCGACGGCCTGCCTCGCCTTCTTTTTTCAGTTCCTTCATTCTGACACTCATTGAAGTCATGAGCTGCATAATGATTGAGGATGAAATGTAAGGCATGATACCAAGGGCGATGATACTCATCCGTTGAATGGCACCACCGTTAAACAGATCAAGCATTCCTAGAATACCGCTCTGATTTTGCGAGAACATCTGGTCAAGCGCAACAGGGTCAATACCAGGAAGCGGCACATAAGTGGCTAGACGGTAAACCATCAAGGCCAGCAGCGTAAACCATATGCGCTGTTTTAACTCAGTTGCTTTTGAAAAAGCGCTTAAGTTTAAATTTCCCGCTAACTGTTCCGCTGCTGATGCCATTTTTTAGTCCCTATATCTTAATATCAATTACTACTATTTAAGATCAAGATGCTTCAGTTTCAACCTTAGCCGGCACAGAAACTGAACCGCCTGCCTTTTCAACTGCTGCAATCGCTGCTGCGGACGCGCCGCTAACTTCAACATTTACCTTTGATTTGATCTCACCTTTAGCCAGCAGACGAACGCCATCTTTAACACGTGTGACCACACCAGCGGCTTTAAGAACATCGATAGTGATTGGTTTTTTCGCGTCAATTTTCTTGGCGTCGATTGCTTCTTGAAGTCGACCAAGGTTCACTGGCACAAAAGTTTTGGCATTAATATTGTTAAAGCCACGCTTTGGAAGACGCATGTGAATTGGCATTTGTCCGCCTTCGAAGCCTTTAATAGCCACACCAGAACGTGATTTCTGACCTTTTACACCACGACCACCGGTTTTACCTTTGCCAGAGCCAATACCGCGACCAATGCGTTTTCTTGGCTTCGTTGAACCAGGCTTATTTGCGATTTCGTTAAGTTTCATAATTCCACCTATTCACCTTCAACTTTGACCATGTGGCGAACCTTACGGATCATACCACGCACGGCTGGAGTATCCTCAAGCTCGCGTGTCCGGTGCATTTTGTTAAGACCAAGACCGATCAATGTCGCTCTTTGGTCCGCTGTGCGACGGATCGGGCTACCGATTTGTGTCACTTTTACTGTTTTTTTCGCCATCTAACTTACTCCGTAGCTTCAGCGGCAGCTTTACGTTCACCACGGCGGGAAACAATATCGCTTACTTTTTTACCACGACGTGAGGCCACCATACGTGGGGAAACCTGTTTTGTTAACGCATCGAATGTACCACGCACCATGTTGTAAGGGTTTGATGTACCTAATGATTTCGTCACAACGTCTTGTACGCCAAGTGCTTCAAATACTGCACGCATCGGACCACCAGCAATAATACCAGTACCGGGCTGTGCACTTCTGATAACAACTTTACCAGCGCCGTGACGACCTTCGATATCATGATGAAGAGTACGGCCTTCACGAAGCGGAACACGGATCATGTTCTTTTTCGCAGCTTCGGTTGCTTTACGGATCGCTTCCGGAACTTCACGTGCCTTACCTTTACCAAATCCAACTTTGCCTTTTTGGTCACCAACAACAACAAGTGCTGCAAAACCGAAACGACGACCACCTTTTACCACTTTGGCAACGCGGTTAATGTGAACAAGCTTTTCAGTTAGTTCACTTTCCTGACGAGGTTCTCTTTCTGCTCTAGCCATAATCTATTCCTTAGAAATTCAAACCGGCTTCACGGGCGGCGTCTGCGAGTGCTTTTACGCGACCATGGTATAGAAAACCACCACGATCAAAAACAACTTGCTCAACACCGGCCTTCTTGGCACGGTCAGCTATTAATTTACCTACGGCTGCAGCAGCCTCTGAATTGCTTCCCACTTTTAGTTTTTTTAAATCACCATCAAGTGTTGAAGCGGTTGCGAGTGTCGCACCTTTTTGATCATCGATAATTTGAGCATATATATGCTGGTTTGTACGATGAATAGAAAGACGTGGACGGCCGTTAGCCACTTTACGTAGGCTGGTCCGCACACGAGCACGGCGACGTTCAAATAGTTTTTTTCCACTTTGCATAACGAGTACCTATTTCTTCTTGCCTTCTTTACGGAAGACATATTCGCCTTCGTATTTAACACCCTTGCCTTTATAAGGCTCCGGTTTTCTATACGAACGAATTTCTGCCGCAACTTGGCCGACTTTTTGTTTATCGATACCAGAAACAACGATTGTAGTCTGGTTTGGACATTTGACTTCAACGCCATCTGCAACTTCATAAAGGATGTCATGTGAAAAACCGAGCTGGAGGTTCACATTTTTACCTTGCATCTGTGCACGGTAACCAACACCGTTGAGCTCAAGAGTTTTTGCAAACCCTTCTGTAACGCCCTGAACGAGGTTATCTACCAATGTGCGCTGCATCCCCCACATGGAACGAGCACGTTTGCCGTCTCCACGTGGCGTAATTGTTACTGCGCCATCTTCAAGCTTGGCATCGACTTCACTTACGAAAGCCATATCAAGCGAACCTTTTGGACCTTTGATTGTAAGAACGCGGTCATTAAGGTTTGCTTCAACACCAGCCGGAATTTGTACAGCTTTTTTACCAATACGAGACATAATATTCTCCTAAAATACTGTACAGATGACTTCGCCACCGACATTTTCAGCGCGAGCTTCAGAGTCGGAAAGTACACCTTTGGGGGTTGACACAATCGAAATACCAAGACCGTTACGAACCCGTGGAAGATCACCAACGGATGAATAAACACGACGACCAGGTTTGGATACGCGCTTAATTTCGCGGATCACAGGATCACCTTCATGATATTTCAGTTCAATACTTAAATCGGGTTTGCCAGTTTCTGTTTCATCTCTGACATAACCACGAATATAACCTTCACGCTCAAGAACGTCGAGCACGCGCTGACGAAGCTTTGAAGCAGGTGAAGAAACAGCTTTTTTGTTAGCACGTTGTCCATTACGGATACGTGTAATCATATCTGCTAGAGGATCACTCATAGACATAGTTCTAGTCCTCCTACCAGCTCGACTTCACAACGCCAGGTAAATAGCCATGTGAGGCTAAATGACGTAGTGATACACGAGACATTTTAAATTTACGGTAATAACCGCGCGGGCGACCTGTTACCTGACAACGATTACGAAGACGAACTTTCGCACTGTTACGAGGCAATTTCGCAAGCTTCAGACGTGCTTCAAACTGTTCATCAAATGAAAGGTCTGGGTTTTTCGCTGCTGCTTTCAAAGCGGCACGTTTTTCAGCATACTTTGCCACCAAACGTTCGCGCTTTAGGTTTTTATTTATTGCACTTACTTTAGCCATTATCTATCTCCAGCCGTGTTTGAAGCGAACGGCATCTGGAAACCAGATAAAAGCGCATGTGCTTCTTTATCAGTTTTCGCTGTCGTACAGATAATCACGTCCATGCCGCGGATATCATCCACGTCATCATAGTTGATCTCTGTGAAAACGAGCTGCTCTTTTAGACCAAGAGCATAGTTGCCACGGCCATCAAAGCTATTGTCGTTAACGCCGCGGAAGTCACGCACACGTGGTAGAGCAACTTGAATAAGACGGTCCAAAAATTCATACATTTTTGCACCTCTAAGAGTTACTTTACAACCAAGTGGCATTTCTTCACGGACCTTAAAGCCAGCGATTGATTTTTTCGCGCGTGTCGTAACCGGAGCTTGACCAGCAATTTTAGTCATTTCTGCTACCGCTTTCTTCACTTTTTTACTGTCATTAACAGCTGCGCCCACACCCATGTTAAGCACGATTTTGTCGAGCTTGGGGACTTCCATTACATTGCTGTAATTGAATTCTTTTTGCAGGCTAGCGCGAATTTCTTTGTCATATACATCACGAAGACGAGGACTATAAGCCATTAGATTGCCTCCCCTGATGATTTTGAAATACGAGTTTTTGTTCCATCTTTTTCAATTTTAAAGCCAACTTTCGTAGCTTTCCCTGATTTTGGATCTTTAAGAGCCAAATTAGAAACATGAATTGAAGCTTCCTTAGTGATTATACCGCCTTCGCTTTCCTGCGTCTGACGTGTATGACGTTTCACCAAATTTACACCCTGAACGATCGCACGCCCTTCAGATGGCATCATTTTGGTGATCTCACCAGACTTGCCTTTGTCTTTACCAGCAAGAACGATCACTTCATCACCTTTACGGATTTTATACTTAACGCTAGCCATTAGAGCACCTCCGGAGCGAGTGAAATAATTTTCATGTGTTGAGCGGCACGTAACTCACGTACAACAGGGCCAAAGATACGTGTACCAATAGGCTCGTTTTGTTTATTTATCAAAACGGCTGCGTTGCTGTCGAAACGAATTGTTGTTCCGTCTACACGTTGTATATCTTTCTTAGTGCGTACGATTACCGCACGGTGCACCTCTCCCTTTTTCACACGTCCACGAGGAATAGCTTCCTTGACACTGACGACGATTACGTCACCAACACCAGCCACTTTCCTTTTGGAGCCACCAAGCACTTTGATACACTGCACACGGCGGGCACCAGAGTTGTCGGCAACATCAAGGTTGGTTTGCATTTGAATCATAGGTTTTTCCTACTTACTAAAATTAATTTATCAAATCCGCTAATTACTTAGCGTCTTCGATAACAGTCCAAGATTTATTTTTAGAGATGGGACGACACTCTTCAATGCGAACAATGTCACCAACTTTAAAACTATTGTTTTCGTCATGGGCGCGGTATTTTTTAGAACGACGCACCACTTTCTTCACCATTGGGTGCATAAAACGACGCTCGACAAGAACTGTAATCGTCTTGTCATTTGCATCACTTACCACTGCACCTTGTAGAATACGTTTAGGCATTTATATAATCCCTTATTCTTCTGACGCCGCGCCTGCGCGCTTTGCATTAATCACTGTCTGGTGGCGGGCAATACCCCGGCGAACCTGACGAACACGAGCCGTATTTTCAAGTTGGTTAGTCGCTTTTTGAAAACGCAGGTTAAACTGCTCTTTTTTCAAATCAGCGAGTTCACCCTGTAACTCTTCAATCGACTTTCCATTAAGTTCAGATGCTTTGCTCATCACGAACTCTCCTAATTGTCACCGAGACGCGTTACAAAACGCGTCGCGATTGGTAATTTAGCTGCGGCACGCTCAAATGCTTCACGAGCAATATCAAGCGGAACCCCATCCATTTCAAACATAATACGACCAGGTTTCACACGGGCTGCCCAATATTCAACAGATCCCTTACCTTTACCCATACGAACCTCTGCAGGTTTCTTGGATACCGGCACATCTGGAAATACACGAATCCAGACTTTACCTTGACGTTTAATATGACGTGTCATAGCACGACGTGCCGCTTCGATTTGGCGCGCGGTGATTCTTTCCGGCTCAAGAGCTTTAAGTCCACATGACCCAAAAGTCAGCGTTGTGCCACCTTTTGCGTTTCCGTGGATACGGCCCTTATGAGCACGACGGAATTTTGTTCTTTTTGGCTGTAACATATCCCTTATCCTGCATTTCTAAAGTTACGTTGACCACGGCCTTGGCCGCCACCACCAGATTTTTGCATTTCGTTAATGCGGTTGTCGCGGGCCATTGGATCATGTTCCATGATCTCACCTTTGAAGAGCCACACTTTAATGCCGATCACACCATAGGCTGTGTGAGCTTTACTTTCAGCATAGTCAATGTCTGAACGAAGTGTATGCAGTGGAACGCGACCTTCGCGGTACCATTCGGTACGGGCGATCTCAGCACCGCCAAGACGACCAGCAGAATTGATACGAATACCAAGAGCGCCAAGACGTAACGCATTTTGCATCACACGTTTCATGGCACGACGGAAAGCAACACGACGCTCAAGCTGTTGAGCAACGTTGTCTGCGACGAGCTGCGCATCAATCTCAGGTTTTCTGATCTCAACTATGTTAAGGCTTACGTCTCCTGCGGAAGGGGCCATTGCAGCGATCTTTTGACGAAGCTTGTCAATATCAGCACCCTTTTTACCGATGATAACACCAGGACGTGCGGAGTAAATTGTCACCCTCATCTTCTTAGACGGTCGCTCAATAACAACACGGCTCACGGCTGCTGATTTAAGCGTACTTAGAAGCTCGTCACGAATTTTAAGATCTTCATGAAGCATTGTACCGTATTTGTCGCCTTCAGCGTACCAGCGACTATCCCAAGTGCGGTTGATTCCAAGGCGTAAGCTAATTGGATTAACTTTTTGACCCATTATTCGTCTCCCTCTTCTACTTCACGAACGACGATGCGCATATTGCTAAAAGGCTTGAGAATTTTAGCGCCGCGACCACGTGCACGTGCACGGAAGCGTTTCATGACCATTGCTTTACCAACGCTGGCTTCCGTAACAACAAGACTATCAACATCCAAACCATGGTTGTTTTCAGCATTTGCAATTGCGCTTTCAAGAAGCTTTTTAACGTCATTGGCAATACGTTTTTTTGAGAAAGTAAGATTGGCAAGCGCCTTCTCCACTTTCAAGCCGCGTATAAGTGCAGCCACCAAGTTAAGTTTAATGGGGCTAATACGAACCATGCGGAGTTCCGCTTTTGCTTCGTTGTCGGCCAAGCGACGTGGTGTTGATTTCTTACCCACTATCTCTTCCTCGCTTTTTTATCGGCACCGTGACCATAATAAGTCCGTGTCGGTGCGAATTCACCAAGTTTATGACCAACCATTTCATCTGTTACATAAACAGGAATGAATTTATGACCATTGTGTACATTAAATGTCTGACCGACAAACTGTGGTAGGATCGTAGAACGACGTGACCATGTTTTAATCGGCGACGATTTGCCGGATTCTGTCATTGCTTCAGATTTCTTCAGCAAATGCATTTCGACAAAAGGACCTTTCCAAACGGAACGTGACATATCTCTTGCTCCTACTTCTTACGTTCGTGACGTGACCGAAGAATATAACGGTCAGTTGATTTATTGCTACGTGTACGCTTACCTTTGGTAGGCTTACCCCAAGGTGTAACAGGATGGCGGCCACCAGAAGTACGACCCTCACCACCACCATGTGGATGGTCTACCGGGTTCATAGCAACACCACGAACAGATGGACGTCTACCAAGCCAGCGACTACGGCCAGCCTTAGCAAGTTTTTGGTTTTGATTGTCAGGGTTTGATACAGCACCAACGGTTGCCATACAATCTGAACGAACATAACGTTGCTCACCTGAAGCCAGACGAAGAAGTACATATCCACGGTCGCGACCGGTTACCTGTACATATCCACCAGCTGCGCGAGCGATTTGACCGCCCTTACCAGGTTTCATTTCTACGTTATGAACAATTGATCCAACAGGAACAGAGTAAAGCGGCATCGCGTTACCAGGTTTCACGTCAACTTTATCACCAGCGATCACTTTATCACCTTCACCGACACGTTGTGGCGCAAGAATATACGTTTTCTCACCATCAGCATATTCGATTAGAGCAATAAAAGCAGAGCGGTTTGGATCATACTCAAGACGTAGAATCGTTGCTTCCATATCCCATTTACGACGCTTGAAGTCGATCATGCGGTATGAGCGTTTATGTCCACCACCACGGTGACGCATTGTAATGCGACCTTGGTTATTACGGCCACCTTTGCTGTGCTTACCTTCAGTAAGGGCCTTAACAGGTTTACCTTTCCAAAGTTCACTACGATCAACTGTTACCAGTGAACGCAAGCTCGGTGTAGTTGGATTATAAGTTTTTAAAGCCATTTTACTACACCCCTGTCGTTACATCGATGGAATGGCCTTCGGCCAATTTCACCATTGCTTTTTTCTTATCGGAACGACGACCCATAACACCTTTAAAGCGCTTAGTTTTACCGTCTTGACGAATTGTGTTTACCTTTTCAACTTTAACACTGAAAAGCGCCTCTACAGCAGCTTTGATTTCAGGTTTTGAAGCTGTCATCGGCACGTTAAACGTAACCACATTGTTTTCAGAGAGCATTGTTGATTTCTCTGTAACTACTGGGCCAAGGATAACATCATAATGTTTGATATCGGTCATTTGAGCCTCTCCACCAAACCATCAACGGCAGCTTTAGTGAGTACCAATTTTTCGCGGCGAAGAATGTCATAAACGTTTGCCCCGCCAGTTGGTAGCACATCAACATGTGGAATGTTAGCTATAGCCAATTTGAAGTTTTTGTTTACCTCTGCACCATCAACGAACAGTGCATTAGAAAAACCTAGCTTATCAAGCTTGCTAAGCAGGTCTTTTGTTTTACCGTTCTTAAGATCAGCATTTTCAAGGACAACAAGATCACCACTTGCTGCTTTGGTTGAAAGGGCTGTCTTAAGACCAAGTGCTCTTATTTTCTTTGGCAGGCCAGATGCGTGTGAACGCACAACCGGACCAAAGGCACGAGCACCGCCGCGAAACTGGCTAACTTTACCAGCACCATGACGCGCTGTTCCGCCGCCTTTTTGCTTACCAATACGTTTTGTCGTACCTGTTACTTCACCGCGTGACTGGACCTTATGTGTACCAGCGCGACGTTTCGCAAGCTGCCATACCACAACGCGTTGAAGGATATCACCGCGCTCCGGCAGACCAAAAATACCATCATCAAGATCGATATCGCCGGCCTTTTTGGCATCAAGTGTAATTACTTGGGCTTTCATCGTTCTTATTCCTCATTCTCAGTTGCTACAGCTTCTTCTGCTGGCGCTTCTTCAGCCGGAGCTTCGGGAGCCGCTTCAGGGGCATGCGCCGCTTTAACCGCACCAGGATATGGTGCATCAGCATGGCGTACCTTTTTAACTGCATCGTTAATTAGAACCCAACCGTTTTTTGCACCCGGTACCGCACCCTTTACAAGGATGATACCTTCATCTGCATCAGTTGAGACAATCTCAAGGTTTTGCTGTGTCTTGCGCTCGTCACCATAGTGACCGGCCATCTTCTTACCTTTAAACACGCGACCCGGATCCTGACATTGACCAGTCGAACCATGAGATCTGTGAGAGATAGAAACACCGTGAGTAGCGCGAAGACCACCAAAGTTCCAGCGCTTCATCGCACCGGCGAAACCCTTACCTTTGGAAGTCGACGTTACGTCAACGATCTGACCTGGAACAAAATGTTCTGCAGTAATTTCTGCACCAAGATCAATAAAACCGTCTTCCGCAACACGAAATTCAGCTAGTTTTACTTTGGGCTCGACTTTAGCTTTAGCGAAATGACCACGCATTGGTTGCGTAGTGCGTTTTACTTTAGCTGTGCCGGCACCCAGTTGAAGGGCATTATAACCATCTGTTTCGGTCGTCTTGTGTGCAACAACTTGAGCGCCGTCCACATGAAGAACTGTTACAGGTACGTGTGCGCCACCTTCGGCGAATACACGGGTCATTCCCACTTTTTTTGCAATAAGTCCTGAACGCATATCCATTACCCCTGCAACTTAATTTCAACTTCAACACCAGCCGCAAGATCGAGCTTCATAAGCGCGTCTACAGTTTGTGGTGTTGGCTCAACAATATCAAGAAGACGCTTATGAGTGCGTGTCTCGAATTGCTCACGTGATTTCTTATCAATATGTGGGCCTTTTAGGACCGTATATTTCTCAATCCGCGTCGGCATTGGGATAGGACCGCGTACGCTAGCGCCCGTTCTTTTTGCCGTATTTGCAATCTCACCAGCTGCCTGATCAAGAATACGATGATCAAATGCTTTTAGGCGGATGCGAATGTTTTGTGATTCTAACATAAAATATTACGCAGACCTTTCGGTCTGCGCTCCTAAATGACTTTTCTATTCAATAATGCTTGCTACAACACCTGCACCGACAGTACGTCCGCCTTCGCGG